>JAYSKW010000360.1:0-5348 GCA_043726085.1 Limnoglobus sp. | reverse complement strand
ACAAGTGGGGCCCGCCGCGGCCAAGGCAGTTCAGGAGTGTACCATGATTAAAGGATTTTTCGGTACGATTGCGGCCTTGGCGGCCGGGGCGGGAATCGCCGCGGGGCAGTCGCCTTTCGTACCGCCGCCGACACCGATTTCGCCTGCAATGAACTACGGCGAAGTGCAACCCGCCGAGTTCAACGTACCGCAACAGGTGATCCCGCCGCAGTTCGGCCAGGGCGGACCCGGTGGGCCTGGCGGCATGATGGATGGCCCCCCCGGTTTGACCGGGCCGAACGGGATGCCATCGTATCCGCCGCCCGGCCAGTACGGTGCGCAATCGTACGAGTCGGCGATCAATCCGAATCGGACGTCGCCAACGGGCGTGTCGCACTATTATTTAACGTTCGATTATTTGCTGTGGTCCGTGAGTGCCCAACCGGCGAACGTGCCGTACGTCACTACGAGCGCTCCGTCGGATCGGGGCCTCGCGGGCCGTGCGACGACCGCGCTGCTGTACAGTAACACCGACCTCGGTTACGGCTTATCGAGTGGGTTCCGCGTGACGGGCGGTTGGTTCAAAGGCGAAGACCGTCGCTACGGTTACGAGATTTCCGGCTTTTCGCTCGAACAAAAATCGAACAGCTACTTCGCCCAGTCGGCAAACAACGGTGTGCCGGTGCTTTCCCGGCCATTCATCGACGCGACCAGCGGCGGCCCAGCCGTGCTGACGGTCTCCGAGCCGAACTTGGCGAACGGCAACATTCTGGTTTCGACGTCGAACCGCATGTTCGGTGCGGAAGTCAGCGGCATCGTGAACATGTATCGCGGTTGTCCGTCCGACGGTGCTCGCTTTACGGCCAACGGTTTGCTCGGCTTCCGGTTCATGGAAATCGACGAGCGGCTGGATATCTCCTCGGCTTCCACGCTATTGGGTGGCGGAGCACCGTTGTTCAACGGGCTGCCGGTCTTCGCACCGGGAACGATCACCGTGCAAGACGGCTTCCACGCGGTCAATCGCTTCTACGGCGGTCAAGCTGGGTTTCAGACCGAACTCCGCTACAGCCGTTACACCTTCGGCTTCACCGGCAAGTTGGCCGTCGGTGTAATGAACCAGACGCTCGACATCACGGGACAGTCCGCACTGCTCGACCCGACGCGCGGGCTGGCCCAAGTGGCACTCGGCGGCGTGTATGCGAACTCGATGAACATCGGTCGCTATCGCAACGACGAATTCGCAGTGGTTCCCGAGTTCAGCAGCACGTTCGGTTACAATTGGACATCGTGGCTGACGACGTCGATCGGGTATAACTTCTTGTACGCCAACCGCGTGTTGCGTCCCGGTAACTCGTTCAGCGACCGCGTGAACCCTGCGGTGCTGCCAACGAGCCAGAACTTCGGCACTGGCAGCGTCGTCCCCGTCGTCAACCGGGCACTCACGCAAGACGAACTGTTCGCACAAGGCGTCACGTTTAGCTTGCTCATGAAGTATTAAACGACGTCGGATCCAACGCAAGACGGGGGCCACGAGGCCCCCGTTTTCTTAGATTGGCGACCCCCATGACCTCGCGTGAGTTTGCGATTGAAGTCGTTCGGAAACTCCAGGCGAAGGGGTTTGTGGCGCTGTGGGCGGGCGGTTGCGTCCGCGATGAACTGCTCGGCCTCGTGCCCGCCGATTACGATGTGGCGAGCGATGCTCGACCCGAACAGGTGAAATTACTCTTCCGCCGCTGCGTCGAAATCGGCGCCGCGTTCGGCGTCATCGAAGTCATCGGGCCGCGCGGCGACGATGGCGAATGGCTCAAAGTGCAAGTCGCCACGTTCCGCACCGATGGCACGTACTCCGATGGCCGCAGACCGGATTCCGTCGCGTTTTGCTCCCCCGAAGAAGATGCGAAGCGCCGCGACTTCACGATCAACGGCATGTTCTTCGATCCCATCACGCAGACGGTCTTCGACTACGTCGATGGCCAAAATGACCTCAAAAACAAGATCCTTCGCGCCATCGGTAACCCGAGCGATCGCTTTGCCGAAGATAAATTACGCGTGTTGCGTGCCGTGCGGATGGCCACGCGATTTGACCTGCATCTCGACCCAGCAACCCGCGATGCGGGGCGGACGATGGCCCCGCAGATTCGTGCCGTCAGCCCCGAGCGGATCGCCGATGAACTCCGAAAGTTGCTCGTGCATCCACGGCGTGCGCGGGGCGGCGAACTGCTCCGCGACTTCGGGTTGCTCGAACCGATCCTGCCCGAATTGCTGCCGACGTACGATGCCGATCAGCGGGTACTCGCGGCGTTGCCGAGTGCGTGTTCGTTCCCGCTCGCGTTCGCCACGATGTTGCGCTCGATAGGCGTTCGCACGGCCCGTGCGATTGGCATTCGGCTCAAATTTTCGAACGACGAACTGGCGCGAATCGTCTGGCTCGTCTGCCACCGCGATGCGTTACGCGAAGCCGCAACGATGCCGAACCACCAACGGCAACCGTTGCTCATCCACGATGGCATCGACGAACTGCTGACGCTCCACCGTGCCGAAGCGATGGCAACAAACGCGGGGATCGAACACGTCGAATTTTGCGAACGAGTCTTGCGCGATACGCCGCCGGAATTGCTGAACCCGTTGCCGCTGTTGACTGGTGACGATCTCATCTCGCTCGGTTGGCCGCCGGGGAAGTTGTTCAAAATTGTGCTGGAAACTGTGCGGAATCGGCAACTCGATGGCGAATTGACGACGAGTAACGAAGCGATGTCAGTAGCGAATGCAATCAAGCAGGCGGAACGATGAGCCGGTCGAGAACATCAAGTGTGCGCTCGGTGGCTCCTTGCTGATCGCGAACGAAAGTGCGTGCCGCTTCGCCCATTGCTTGCCGACGAGTAGGGTCTACTAAAAGTTCGCCGATTGCCACCGCGACCGCATCGGCATCGCGAACCATCATCGCTCCGTTTACTTCGACGAGGCGCTTGGCGGCATCGCGGAAGTTCCAGATATGCGGACCGAAAACCGTCGGCACGCCGTAGCCTGCGGGTTCGATCATACTCTGCCCGCCACGCTTCCCGTCGAGCGTACCGCCGACGTAACCGACATCGGCTAAGCCCCACGCCGCGCCGAGTTCGCCGACCGAATCGAGCAAGACAATCGGCGATGACACCGGCGTAACAATCCGGCTGCGACGCTGGTATGTCAGTCCGGAACGATCCAGTAGTTGGGCAACTTGCTCGAAGCGGTCCGGGTGCCGTGGTACGAGGATCAAACGCAAGTTTGGGAAACGCGGTTGCAGCGTGCGGAATGCTTCGATCACGATCGCTTCTTCCGGCGCGTGCGTGCTGCCTGCCACCCAGATCGTTTGCGTATCGTCGATGGCCAACAACCGCCGCAGTTCGCGGCCCTTCGGCGTGTCCCGCTCACCGATGGCTCCGTCGTACTTCACCGAACCGGTTACGGTTATTTTTGATCCTTCGACGCCGAGTTGTGCGAACCGCGCCGCATACTCTTCGGCTTGCACCGCGATCGCGCTCACATGGCGAAATAACATTCGTCGGGCCAGCCACGCGATGCGTCGATAGCGACCGAAACTGCGCGGGCTGAGCCGGGCGTTGACCACAGCCACGGGGATATTTTGCGCGTGCGTGATCCGCACGAAGTTCGGCCACATCTCGGCTTCGGCGAGCACGATCAGCGCCGGTTGCACCCGTGCCAGTGCCGTGCGAACGGCCCACGTGAAATCGAACGGCCACGCAATCACGGTGCAATCGGCGAAGCGGTTTTGCGCCTCCGACAGCCCGGTGTCAGTCGTGCTCGATACGACGATCTGCCAGTCCGGGTGGCGTTTGCGAAATGCGGCCACGAGCGTGACGAGCAAGTGAATCTCGCCGACGCTGACGCCGTGAAACCACGCGACCGGTGCCGAGGATTTCACAATCGTCACGCGGCCGAGTAACTTCGCCGCCGCGTTCTGGCGGTAGCGTCCCGTTCGCCACGACCGCCAAACGAGCCACGGCGACATCAGTGCGAAGATCGACAGGTACAACAGATTCAGCAGCATGGGGAACGATCCATTGAGTTTTTCTCAAGTTGCGCGCAAGAAAGCGTCGGCCGCGCGGTTTCCTGTTGTGGAGAGCCTTCCGGTTCTCCCATCACCATGAGGTCTCAGCGATGCGTATTCATCAGATTGCGGTCGGTGCGATTGCGGCGGTCGGCATGATCGCCCTCAGTCAGTCTACGGCGTCGGCACAAGTTTATGTGCAAACCGGTCCACCGGTTGTCATCACACAGTCTTACGGCGGCGGTTACTATCCGCCGTCCTATTCCACGCCCTATTACGGCCCGCGCTACATCAGCCCGTTCAACTCATACGGCGTTCCCACGTACGGTTACCGAAATTCAAACTACGGTTATCGCCCCAGTTATGGCCTGAGTTACGGCAGTTACGGTCCCGGTTTCGGTTACAACCGCGGCTACTACTCGCGCCCTGGCGTTTCGTTCGGATTCAACTTCCGTTAATGATCGTCAGACGAAACAAGCCAGACCACGGTTAAAGCACCGTGGTCTGTGTGGATTAGGTGACCGGTGTTAGCCAACTGATCCTGCCTGGTTCAGACAAGCAATTGTTACTGCGTGTCAGAAACGTCCCCGGCGGCGATAGTTGCCATGTAACGGAGTTGAAATCGGACTGCATAAGTCATCCAACGAACCGAGCCGTCCGCCATCATGAAGTTTCCGCCCGGGCCGTGTAGGCTCCAGTAGTGGTGGCGGTCGCATGGGTCGGATAAATTGCCAGGCCCGAAAGTATAGATGATCATTCCGCCTATTCCGGGCCAATTCACCGACCAACCGCCACACTGCGTTTCGGTTGGCGCTACGCCCGATTCAGTGGGCACCTCGAAATCGTTCACGGTCTGGAGATTGTTGAATTCGTGGGTCGTGTACCACCAACCGACGGACAGATCGGCGGGGGGCGGCCGTTCTGCGACCGCAAGAGTGTTACTCAACCCATCCGTAATTTCTGTCGGACGTACTCCGATCCGGCGGCTGAAGAGTCCGGACTTCAGGTCATCGAGGTATCCAGTGACCCCGACGTAACTGGTGTAGGCGGCGGTTACGCCGGCGGAATCCGTCACTGCGGTTCCGAACCGACCGTCTGCAGGGCAGACATAGGTCTTCACGACGGCCCGCCGAAGCTCTCGATGCGGGTTCGATAAGGGATACGGGTCTGCCTGATACGCGGAAACGACACGGCCCCACAGCGACTCCTGCTCGATTTCAGGTAGGATGAACGTGTGCCAACTCGTCCCCTGGTGAGAATACGTGGAGCCTTGCGTGTTGCCGGGTGCCGGGGATTGAGGCGGAAAGCGTCCGTAGATGGC
>JAYSKW010000359.1:0-2550 GCA_043726085.1 Limnoglobus sp. | reverse complement strand
CGATCCGTGGATCGTGTTGCCGGGCGGCGAGGGGCCGGGCAAGGGCAAGCACATCGTGCTGATTAGCGGCGATGAAGAATATCGCTCCGAAGAGGCACTCCCGCAACTCGCGAAGATCTTGTCCACGCATCATGGCTTCCGCTGCACCGTGCTGTTCGCGATCGACAAAGATGGCGAGACGATCAACCCAATGCGCGTCGACAATATTCCCGGCCTCGAAGCGTTGAAGACCGCCGACCTGATGGTGCTGTTCACGCGGTTCCGCAACTTGCCGACCGAGCAACTCGAACATTTTGCGGCGTATCTGAAGGCCGGGAAACCGATCATCGGCCTGCGAACCGCCACCCATGCGTTCAACCTCGGCAAAGACACGAAGTTTCCCCAGTACCATTGGCAGAGCAAAGTCGAAGGCTGGGAAGGTGGCTTCGGCCGCAAGATTCTCGGCGAGACATGGGTGAACCATCACGGCTTGCACGGCAAGCAAGGCGCACGCGGAATTTTGGCGAAGGAACAAGCGAAGCACCCGATCCTGAAGGGTATTGCCGATGGCGACATCTTCGGCACCAGCGACGTTTACACCGTGAATCTGCCGTTGCCCGGCGACAGTCTGCCGCTCGTGATGGGCGAAGTCACCGAGACGTTGAAGTCCGATTCGCCCGCAGTGAAAACCAAGAAGAACGACCCGATGATGCCGGTCGCCTGGACGAAAACCTACACCATCGACGACGGCAAACCGGCTCGCGTGTTCACCACAACGATGGGGGCATCGCAAGATTTTGCATTTGAAGGCACACGCAGGATGGTCGTGAATGCCTGCTTCTGGGCAGTTGGCCTCGAAGACAAGATCGCGAGCAAATCGAACGTCGAAATCGTCGGCAAATACAAGCCGACCCCGTTCAAGTCCGGCACGCACAAACCGGGTGTGAAACCGGCGGATTTGCTCAAATAATTAACTGCAAACGTCTCCCCACCGAACCGAGGATTTCCACCGTGCTTTACCGATACTTGCTGAGTTTCGCGTGTCTATTCGCTTCACTCACGGCGTACGGCCAAACGCCGGTGATTCGCGACCGGATGCAACGGTTCGTCGATGAAGGCGAAATCTCCGGTGCAGTCACCGTGGTGGGCCACGCGAGTGGCGTCGTCCATCACGAGGCGGTTGGCCTCGCGAAGATCGAAGGCAATGTGCCGATGGTGAAGGACACCATGTTCCGCATCGCATCGATGACGAAGCCAATCACCGCGATGGGCATCATGTTGCTCGTCGAAGAAGGCAAAATTGCGGTCGATGACCCCGTCGAAAAACATTTGCCCGAGTTCAAAGGGCAGATGTTGGTGTCCGCTCGCGACAAGGACACCATCACGCTAAAGAAGCCCGCGCGACCGATCACGATCAAAGACTTACTGACGCACACATCGGGCCTTCCCGGTGGTTATCCGAGCGGCATTGCGGATGTTTACACGAAGCGAAATCGCACGCTCAACGACACGACGCTGATGATTTCGCAGCAACCGCTGAACTTCGAGCCGGGTACGAAATGGTCGTACTGCAACGCGGGGATCGACACGTTGGGCCGCATTATCGAAGTCGTTTCCGGCGAGCCGTACGAGAAGTTTCTGCAAGATCGCATCTTCGATCCACTCGCGATGAAAGACACGACGTTCTACCCGAACGCGGAGCAAGTCACCCGCACGGCGACCAACTACGGCAAGAAGGACGGCAAGCTCGTGGCCGCGCCGAACACGTTGCTCGATTACACCAAAGGCGCGAAACACCCCGTGCCCGCCGGCGGCCTGTTCTCGACGGGTGCCGACCTCGCGAAACTCTACGGCGCACTGCTGAACAAGGGCAAATCGGGCACGAAGACGATACTCACCGAGAAATCGCTTGTGGAGATGACGACGATTCACACGGGCGATTTGAAAGCCGGATTCGTCGATGGCACTGGGTTCGGGTACGGCTTCGCCATCGTTCGCGAACCGGTCGGCGTGACGGATATGCTTTCGCCTGGCACGTACGGGCACGGCGGTGCGTTCGGCACCCAAGGCTGGATCGATCCGAAGCACGATCTGTTCATCATTTTGCTGATTCAGCGCAACGGCTTGGCGAACGGCGATGCCTCGCCGATGCGGAAAGAACTTCAGCGCCTCGCAGTCGCAACCATCGCCAAATAACTCTCCCCGAAGGAAGCCATGACCACTCCCAACCGTCGGCATTTCCTGATCGCCTCGGCCACCGCCGTGGCGGCGTCGCGCAAGGCCATCAGCGCGAACGACACGATTTCCGTCGGCATCATCGGCAGTGGCGGACGCGCCCGGCACCTGATGAAGTCACTCGTTAAAATTCCCGGTGTGCGCATCAATGCAGTCTGCGACATCTGGGATCAGGCACTGCTCGAGGGCAAGAAACTCGCGGATGCGAACGCGGCCACTACGAAGCGGTATCAGGAACTCCTCGACATGAAAGGGATCGACGCGGTGCTGATCGGCTCGCCCGATCACTGGCACGTCCCCCTGACGATTGCGGCGTGCGAGGCGAAGAAAGACGTC
>JAYSKW010000358.1:0-1300 GCA_043726085.1 Limnoglobus sp. | reverse complement strand
CATTCGGTCGATTTTGTGTCGCTATTTGCGCCGATTCTCGAATCGAGAGCAATCGACATAACCCGCGACAAGAGTTCGATATCCGGAATACGGAACAGTAGATCGCGATCAAAAAGCCGCGATTTTGGGTCGCGAAAACCGAAAAAACACCCCAAAAAACGGCTTTGGGGCGTCGGCAATTGTGACTTACGTCGATTTTGGCCCGTTACGGGAAGATGAACGCGGTGCCGGTGAGAACGACTGCTTCGGTGAGCGTGCCACCCGCCGTGAAACCGGGCGGGTACAAGTAGTACGGAGTCGGGCTACCCGGCATGCACTTGCCGCTGCTGACGTCGTAGCGGTTCTTCCAGAAGCCACTCGCCACGTTGTGCGGCAAAAACAGGACATCTTTGCAAAAGTACCCCGCCGAGATCAACGATTGCACGGGGCCGGCATCCCACCCGGATCGCTCGGAATTCACTTCTTCAAAGTACAGGCGGCGGTGAACGACGTAGTTCGGCTCGACCAAGATTTGGATCGGCGAGTACGCATTGACGCGTGAGACGTACACCTCGTTGCCGCTCTTGAGCGGTGCCTGCGCAGGGAACTTCTCGTCGGGCTTCTTGAGTTCTTTGAGGATTCTCGCATCGAGTTCTTTATCCGATATGAGCCGAAAGACGTCGTCGCGGTTCGGCAATCCGGAGAGATCGGACGTGGGCTTTTCCTTCGGTTTCTCGGTGGCCGACGGCTTGGTATCCGGCTCTTTTGGCGACACTTCAGCGGCGATCGGCAACCGCACGACCGTAGGCGTAGCACCGAGCGGCAACGTCGGCGAGGTGTCTACCGAAGGCTTTTGATAGGCGACGGTCTTCGGCTCGAATGCGATTCGCGTGGGGATCGGCGCGACGGCGGGCGCGGCACCGAACGGCATTGTCGGCGAGGTGTCTCCCGCTGACTTTTGGTAAGTGACGGTCTTCGGTTCAAATGCGGGTCGCGTAGGAATTGGCGCGATGGACGCAGGCGGTTTCATCGAGGGAATCGTCTGAATCGGTGCGGGATTCGCGTTCGCCGGTGGCTGTTGCGGGAACGGTGCCCACTGCGTCGTTGCGGGCATGCCCGGAACAATTGCGGGCATCGGCAGTGGTAGCGGTGTCGGTGCAGCGACGGGTTGCTGCCCATTCGCCAATACCGTTATCCCGAGCCAGACGGCGAAGCTAATCGCCATCCGAGCCGGAGTAATCGGAGACACTGTAATTCGGCGCTTCCTGCGTGATAGCGATGTCATGTGGATGACCCTCCTGCACGGAGGCCCCACTCACTT
>JAYSKW010000357.1:0-3334 GCA_043726085.1 Limnoglobus sp. | reverse complement strand
GATCTGTTCGACGCGTTCCGGCGTTGCGTTCATGGGTTCCCTTTCCATAACTAAACTATTTCCTATTTCCTATTTCCGAACGATGGTGACGATCAGGTTCGCCATCAACGCGAGTAGCGATGCGACGAAGAACCCGACGAGCGTCCAGCGTCGGTTGTCGTGTTTCTCGTAGTTCAACAAGTGGTTCGCCAGCTTCTCTTGCGTCTTGGCGAGGTCGATTTTCAACGACTCGATCTTCTCCGCTTGCTCTTTGTTGTAGCGTTCGAGTTTTTCAAAGTTTAACAGATGGCTACTCAATCGTTCGTGCGATTTCGCCAGCTCGATTTTCACCGACTCCATCTTTTCCGCTTGGTCTTTGATCAGCACGTGTAACAGTTTCACGTCGTCAGCGAGGTACGTCGTTTGCTCTTTTAATGGAAGTATCACCTCCGTTAATGCTCCCGCGTTCATTGCGATTGCGCCTCCTCTAACTTCATTTTGTCGATCAATCGTCGAATCGCATCGCGAGACCGAATCTCGAGCCAATCACCCCAAAGTCGCACAACGTTGTATTCGTATTTCGATCCGATTTGCAATTCGGGCAGAGTAAAGTTCGCCACGATCTCATTTCCGAGTTTGTCCGAAAATTCGACCGCGACCGGCACTACTGATAATTCCTGTTCTGGGTTTCGCCGCCAGATGATCCTGGTCTGCAATGACGTACCACGGCTGGTTTTCGCCATGAGATCGGATGCCCATACCGCCCACGCTTTCCAGTCCGGGTAGGCGTCAAGCGAGGGGTCGATGATCTGTTCGACCATGTTGGGGCCGTTCTTCGATTCGTTCATGGCTTCACTTTCCCGTTTTCAGGAACTCCTTGATGCTGCCCAAAATGGCTTCGCGATCCGGGACGCGCGTGGCGACCACATTCGGATGTGCTGCGATGAGTTCGTGGACGTGCTCGTAAAACTCGCCGCTGCCGTACGGCGACTCGACTTGCCCGTAGCCGAAGAGGTTCACCTTCGGGACGATCTGGTTTTTCAGGATTTCGAGGCACTTCGGGTTGTCGTCGCCAAGGTTGTCGCCGTCGGAGAAATGGAAGGCGTAGACGTTCCAGTCCGATGGCGGGTAGCGGCTGTCGATGATCTTTGCGGCGAGTTCGTAGGCGGTGCTGATGCGGGTGCCACCGCTTTCGCGGGTGTGGTAAAACGTGTGTTCGTCCACCTCTTTCGCGGCGGCATCGTGAATGATGTACACTGCATCGACGCCCGCGTAATGCTTCTTGATCCACGTGTCGATCCAGAACGCTTCGATGCGCACGATCTCTTTCTGCTCGTCGGTCATGCTGCCGGAAACGTCCATCATGTAGATGATGCACGCCACCGCATCGGGCTTCGGGACTTCGCGCGCCGAGCGATAACGTTTGTCTTCTCGCATCGGGATCACGCGCGGATCGGTCGGGTTGTACGTACCCGCCGCGATTTGGCGCTGCATCGCGCGTTTGTAGGTGCGTTTGAAGTGGCGTAAACTTTCCGGTCCGACCTGGCGGATGCTCGTGTATTTGTCCTTCTCGGTGAGGACGTTTTTCTTGCCCTTCGGCTCGATGCGCGGCAACTCAAGTTCTTCGCCGAGGATGTCGGCGAGTTCTTCGAGCGTGAGATCGACTTCGAGAATGTGGCCGCCCGGTTGGTCGCCGGCCTGCGGGTCGCCGTCGCCATCTTGTGGTTGCGTCAGCGGCTGCCCCGGCTGCCCCGGTCCCACGCCGACGCCACCGGAGCCTTTGCTACCGTAGCGAAATTGCGGCAAATTGATCGATGGCACGGGTATCGACACGAGGTCGTTCCCCTTCTTGCCGATCATCTCGCCACGGCTGATGTACTTCGAGAGGTTCGATTTCACTTTCCCGCGAACGATCTTGCGGAATCGTTGCAGGTCTTGTTCGATTTTTTGTCCCACGGCGTTCGTGCCTCGGCGGGTATGTTGGAATGCGTCTACTGCATCGTATCCGATCGAGCCACGTCCGGTGAAGAGAACGTTTCCAACGTGCCACAACGGGTCGCACTGAAATCGAAACGGTGAGGCTCTCGTGAAAATGCAGTTGACATATGCGGCGGGTCGCCTACAGTAGTATTAGCGATGCACGTTATCGGCGAAGACACGATGGATTGAGTTGAGATCATTCCGCACGACTATTGCCAAACTACCCTGCCCGAACTGATGCTGACGCTGCGACAACCCATTGAGTGACCGAGTATCCGTTAGCGAAATTCCAAACTCAGTTGTCGTGTTAGCTAGGTAATGCCGCACGAGCGATTCACCTCGACGTTGCGGATGGTTCGTGCGATGTTAGGACGGAACCTACTTTTTCCGTACGTCACGATCGCGTGTATTTCTCTCTCGGGGCAACGGATGGCCCGTTCGCCGGCCCAGCGTTAGCTGCGGTCTTCCCCGTTCGCAGTCGGTGCGTGACTTACCAGACGCAGATTGCAACTACCCCGGACGCGCGTCCGCTTGGGTCAACCACGAAACCGACTCTTGTTTCAGCCACTTCGAGGATTCTGATATGTCCGACGCCAAAAGCGTCGAAGGGTCGCCACGACCCCCCGTCCGCAAGCGCGTGCTGCGGAAAGCCAGCGAACCGATCGCTCCACCAATCGAAGCCGAATCGGCATCGGAAGCGGTGACACCGGAACCAGTCGCGATCGTCGCGGCGGCTCCACCTACCCCTGCGCCGGTTCCTCCGCCTCCGCCCGTGGAAGCCGTGGAGTTCGCTGTCGCGCCGGTGCCCATACCGCCGCCGATCGTCGTTCTGCCACTCCGACAACCGCCGACACGGATGGCGCAACCACCCGTCAACGACCGGCCCTCGGTCGCGCCGATTCGGCCCGTCGTCGGCCATAATCCCGAACGCGAGCAGCGCGAGTCCCGCTCCGAACCGCGTACCGAAGCCCGCGATCAGCGCGAGCAACGCCCCGACCAACGCGAACACCGCACCGATTCACGATCCGCATCGGACCCACGTTCGGATCGCGGTGGTGGGGATCGCGGAGGCGTACGCGGTACCGGCCCCGCCGCGAAACTCGACGATCTTTACCGAATGCCGATGCCGAAATTGTTCGGCCTCGCCGAGAGCGAAGGCATTCGCGAACACACCGGGATGAATCGCGCCCAACTCATCGTCGGCATCGTCCGCAAGCAGATCGAACGCGGCGAAACCGTACGCGGTTCCGGTACACTCGAAGTCCTGCCCGACGGTTACGGCTTCCTGCGAAGTGCCGCACACAACTACCTGTCGTCGCCCGAAGACATCTACGTTTCGCCCTCGCAGATTCGCCGCATGAGCCTGCGAACCGGG
>JAYSKW010000356.1:0-1436 GCA_043726085.1 Limnoglobus sp. | reverse complement strand
GCGATCGCCTCGGCGGTCGTGCTGGTTTCGTGGCTCATGCGTCGCTTCGGCGACCCGGCCCCGGACCTCGTCGGTAATATCCTGTTCTGGCTGTTTTCGGCGGGCGCGGTCGGCTTCGGCACGATCTTCGTCTGCCAGCGCAACCCGGGGCGGGGGGCGATTGCGTTCGCGTTCGTCATCCTCAGCGTCTGCGGGTTGTTCCTGTTACTCGCAGCCCCGTTTCTGATGGCCGCCACGATCGTCATTTATGCCGGTGCGATTATCGTGACGTTTCTATTCGTGCTGATGCTATCGCACGCCGACGGGCCGACCGACGAGAACGACCGGACCCGCGAGCCAATGCTCGGTAGTCTGGCCGGATTTGCGTTCCTCGGCCTCGTGCTGTTCGCGTTGTACCAAAGCAGCCCCGCCGCCGCGAATGACACCAACGACGCCGAGTATGTTCTTCCCGCACGGCCTGTGTCCGGCGAAGAACGTGCGGCACTTCTAGAAATCGCCGAGCAACTCGGCGAAGTGACGAAACTGCAAGACAAAGACGCGATCCTCGAAAAGACCAAGCTGATGCGGGACCGCATCGCCGAGATCGTCGGCGTGCCACCGACATCGGTCGATGCCGTGGCTGCACTCTCGAAGCGGAAGAGCATCCCGGATCGCTTGGCGCTCCTGACCGACCCGCGTTCGATTGCCACGAAAACGCTCGGCGAAGAGATTCGCCAGATGAACGTCAAGGCGTTCAACGCGCTGGAAAATAACCTGCTCAGCAAGGCGAACCCCTCGGCCACGGACATTCAAAAATCGACCGAGGCGTTGCCGGCACTACGCGAGAAGCTGATCTATCTCGCCGGTCGCGGCGAACTCCCCGCCCGTAACGTGGCAAACATCGGCTACGTGCTGTATTCCGAGTACCTGCTCGCCGTCGAAATGGCCGGCACGATCTTGCTCGTGGCGACCATCGGCACCGTGGCCATCGCGACCCGGAAGAGGGTATCCGCATGATTTCCGTCTGGCACTATCTGGCCGTCGCGGCCGTGTTGTTCGCACTCGGGCTGATCGGCTTCTTAACGCGCCGAAACCTCATTACGATGTTTCTGTCGGCGGAACTGATGCTGCAAGGCGTCGTGCTGAACTTACTCGCGTTCTCGCGGTTCCATGCGAATTTATCCGGGCAGGCGTTCGCGCTGTTCGTGGTGACGGTGGCCGCCTGCGAGGCGGGTATCGCCATGGCGTTGTTCATCGTTCTGTATCGGCGGAACAAGTCGCTCGATGCGAGCGTGTGGCAATCGAACCGCGAGGCGGGCGTGCCATCGTCGGTCGATGCGGACGCGCTGCCGACCGTCGCGGCCGAGGGGGCCGACGACCCGAAACTCCAGCCCGCTGGGGCGAAGCCTCAGGAGCCTGCCCGTGTCTGATCCCGATTTGGCCTTACTCGCACTCGC
>JAYSKW010000355.1:0-3100 GCA_043726085.1 Limnoglobus sp. | reverse complement strand
ATCGCTCCACGGCATGTGTGCGGTCTTTTCCGCGAGGCCGATGAACGGGGGAACCGAAGGATCGACCGGCCCCTGTGACCGTGCCAAAACCGACCCAATACTCGGCCGACCACCGAGTGCGGAGAGGTCTTCGTTGCGGTAACCCGTCGTACACTGGAAGGCGTCGTGGCCTCCCTGCGCGCCGACGATCGAGCGGATGATGGCGAATTTGTCCATCATCGCGGCCATCTTTGGGAAGACATTGCTGACTTGAATGCCGGGCACTTTCGTTTCGATCGGCGTCATCTCGCCGCGAATTTCGACGGGGGCATCCATCTTTAGATCGAACATGTCCTGGTGTGGCGGGCCGCCACCGAGGAACACGTTGATGACGGCTTTGTGTTGCGAAGACGATTGCGAACCGAGGCCACTCGCTTTGGCGGCGGCTTCGGCACGATAGACATCCGCTAGTGAGAGTGATGCCGCACCGAACGAGAGTGCGCCGACTTTCAGGAACGAACGCCGTGCCACTCCATCGCAAAGTCGCGACTGACCGCCGAGGAATGTGAGCATGGTGGATGCCTGCGATTAATGTTTGTATGTCGTGAACAATCGGCGGGATGGAGATGCTACCTCCATTAATTAGAGAATAACTCGGAATGCGGGTAGAAGCAATAGTGTTGTTTGGGAATCTGGCTACCCGAATTGCGGAGTGCGATCCCGGCGAAACTCACTCCCGATTTAGCCGTTCGCGGAACTGGCGGGCGGTGATTTGCGGTTCGGCGGCTTCGGCGATGGCGGAACTGACTGCGATTCGCGTGGCACCGGCGGCGATCACTTCGCGCACGTTTTCGAGCGTGATGCCGCCCAAGGCGAACGCGGGCAGCGATGTTTCCGATACGGCTCGGCGAATGAAGTCGAGGCCGGCGAACTCGGCGAATGACTTGGTTTTGGAAGGAAACGTCGGGCCGATGCCGATGTAGTTCGCGCCGTCCAGAACCGCTTGTCGCACCTGTTGCACGTTGTGCGTACTCACTCCGATGATGGCGTCGGGGCCGAGAATCCGCCTCGCGTCTTGCACGGCCAGATCGTCTTGCCCGAGATGCACGCCGTCGGCATCGGATAGCCGGGCGATGTCGGGGCGATCGTTCACGATGAACGTCACATTCGCTTTTCGCGTCCATTTGCGTACCTGTTTCGCACGCTCGAGCAATTCTCGATCCGGCAGCGTTTTTTCGCGAAGTTGCACGATTGTTGCCCCACCGGCGGCCGCTTCCGCGATCGTCCAATCGAGGCCGCTGACGCACTGCGAACCGGTGAGCAGCACGTACAGGCAATCGTTCGGCAGGCGTTCGCGGGACTTCGCACCGATGAGTATGGCCCGTTCGAGAATGTAGGCTTCGTAGCGGATTCGCTCGATGTCGCGGGCGAACTCGGGGCCTTCGAGCTTGCCATATTCCTCCGCACTTCGCAACGATTCCTGTAGTCGCTTGCAATTGACCTCCGCCACCTGGTGCGGCGTTCGCCGGATGTACTCGGATCGCGTGCCGATCGTTGTGCCAACATCGCTGGCCGCATCGCGAGAGGTGATCAGTAATCCGTGCGGCAGTCGTTGCGTGGCTTCGGCGAGTTGATGCCGGAGTGACTTACACTTTTCGGTTAAAGTCGCGTCGTTTAGCACGAATCGCGTGTAATCGTCAATCACGCGCAAGGATTCTCTGGCACGGTTGAGATTTGCATCGAGAACGCGGGCTGCGCCGGCGAGTTCGGTCGGTTGGGGCACCACGAACTCGCCGGGCGGTTGCTGGATCGATTCTGGCGCGACGATCATCTCGCTGCGGAGTTCGCGTTCGATTCGTGCCAAATCGACGCCGTAATTGGCACACTGTTCGGCGAGCGTGTCATCGGAAACCAATACCGCGAACATCACGATGTCCGTCGTCAGCGTCGGTTCGCCGCGTAACTGGAGCGAGTAGCCACGGGCTTGCTTGTAGAGTTCCGACGGGTTCCGCGTCGCGGACGATTCGCTTTCGAGGAAGTGGCATAGCTTCGGCACATCCACACGTAGCCGTTGCAGGAGTGCGTACGGCCGCCCTTCGTCCTCTTCGAGTAACCCGAGCAACCAGTCGCTCGAATCGGGCGAACGGACGGCACCTGGCGAGCGTCGCGATGCCCACGCCAGAGCGTTTTGGTAAGCCCGTTCGACGCCGGGGCTGATGTTGTAATCCATGTGAGTTACTTTACTCAGAATGATCAAAAGTTGCTCAGACTACCAAAGACTTGCAAAAGTTAATGCGGATAGTGGACTCGCACTACTTTCGGTAGATCTGTTCGCCGGTCTCTGAATTTGCGCGGAGTGGCTCGCCACCGAGCACCCGCACGATCGCTAACAATCTCATGCGGTTTCCTTTCCTGTCATCGCTTCACGAAAGACCAGTCTGCGGACGTCGATCAGACACCAACAAACCGAGCCAGCCGCGAGCAGTGCCGCCGACACCAGAAATGCGTCGTCCCAATTCGTGCGCGGGACCGCCCCGAACGCCACTTGTGACACCGCCGCAGACAGCACGCCGAATGAGTTAATGACGCCAAATACCGCGGCCGTGTGCGGCGTGCTCATTGCACTGTTCGCCCCCCACCACGAGCCGACATGGCAGTGAATCCCGAAGCAGGCGACTGCGAGGAATATCGTCTTCCACTCCACCGAAGTCGCGTACGTGCTCAGCGCCACCGCGAGTGCGGCCAGGGCAAACGCTGGCCCGCCGACGATCGGGAACGTCCACCGTGGGTTCGCAACTCGCCGCCGGGCGATGTCCGCCAACCACCCGCCGACCCGCCGACCCGCCGACCAGACAGCCCGCCGCTCCGCCCGTCATAATCAGGCTGTTCCACCACCCCGACTCGACGTTCGACACGCCCAACAGTTTTTCGAGGCACGAAACGCAGTTATTCAAGTTGCATCTTTACGTCCCACAAAATGTCCGGTAGCCAGATTCGTCGACGGGCGGATCGCGGTATTCTGCCGGTCGATCGGCCCTCATTTCAAAAGGTGTCTCTAACGCTGCCAACAATCGGTGCAGCACCGACAAGTCGTCGTGTTTCTCGGCAGCAGCCAGCGCCT
>JAYSKW010000354.1:0-1283 GCA_043726085.1 Limnoglobus sp. | reverse complement strand
GTTGTCACCACCGTGGAGCCGATGCGCCCCGCACCGGTGCCAACGATGCCGACGCGACAGATCCTCGACGACCGCTATTTGTCGGTCGCTTTGCACCAGATCGCGCCGAAGTCCGTACCGGCACCTGCGACGTCGCCCGTTCACCCGGACATCGTAGCGTACCACCATTCGACGCACGCCGTCAGCGCCGAGTATCGTGGGCTGCGCGACGAACTTCGCCGCCAAGTTGGCACCGATACCGCTTCAAAGGCGGTGCTTTTCACTTCGGCAGCCAGCGATAACGGTACGACGACCGTGCTGTTGAACCTCGCCGTGACGTTGGCGAATGAGACACCGACGCGGGTGTTGGTGATCGATGCGGACTTCGACCGGCCGAGCGCGGCACGCAAGATGGGCTTGTCCGATGTGCCCGGCCTCAGCGAAGTGTTGGCGCAAACGATGCCGTTGGCGTGGGTGCTTCAGCCGACCGTTGTGCCGAAGTTGCAGATCCTCGGTGCCGGTCGGCCGACGGAAAGCACCGTTGCCGCGATGGCGACCGATTTCCCGCGAGTCGTGGCACAACTTCGCCAGTGGTTCGACTGGATCCTGATCGATGGCGGCGTCTGGGGCGAACGCCCTCATCGGGACAGCACCAGCCCTGCCTACGACGGCATCTACCTCATCACCCGCCACGCGGAACTCGATCGCCCCGTGTTCAACAACCTGCGTTCGCAAGTCGCCAAACACGGCGGCCTGTTACGCGGTTTCATCACGACGACGCGATAAATCGACGTAAGTCAGCATTCCGGAGGCTCCAAAACTATGTTTTGGGGTCTTTTTTCGGTTTTTGGCGACTCAAAATGCCACTTTTTGATCGCAAATCGCTGATCGGTTTCGAGGGTTTTTGCCGTATCACGAACGATTGCTACGGGTTCCGTCGAGGGGCGTCGATTACGCATCAGCCAAACATGCCGACATGAAATCGACCGAATGCGCCCTAAAATCGACCGGATGCGCCTTTTCTATGTCATTTGCGCGCAATTCTATGTCATTTCGCGACAATTCTATGTCACTCCGTGCGCGTCGCGAATTCTGACTTGCGTCGGATCGCCTACGATTTTTTGACTTCGGGGATTCGTGTGGGTGAGGGATTTCACCCGCGTTTACGCATCGCCTAACGAAACTGTTCGTGCTATTTTTGGCTCGCCGTCGGCATCGTGCGGATCGCTTGCAGGTCTTCCGGACTCTCGGCGTACCGCGCGTACAACTCGGTATTCATCACCTGGTTATTGCGGTCGCCGCGA
>JAYSKW010000353.1:0-7895 GCA_043726085.1 Limnoglobus sp. | reverse complement strand
ACGAACTGGACGTCGGACACGATCGCGGCGGAGACGGTGGCAGCGGATGCGGTGTCGGCGGCGAACGCTGCGTGGTGGGGCGCGGTCGGACCGGCTCGCTTGGCGTTGATGAATGAGTGGGGGCAAGCCGAGACAGCGTGGCAATCGGCGGTGAGTTCGACGTGGGCGACCGCGACGAATGCGTGGGCGAATGCGGCAGCGGGTGCGGCAGCGAGTTGGGCGAGTGCGAACGCGGGCAGCCGGTATGCGGCGTACGTGTCGGGCTGGTATGCGGCGTGGGCGGCGTACATGCCGGGTGCGGTCGCGGACGTGGTGGCGGCGGATGTCGCCGCTACTGTTCGTGACGAACCCTGTCAACAGCATCAATGGCGGCGTCAGGCCGTTGCTTCGATTGTGGCGATCTCGTCGGGGGTCAGGCCGAAGAGGCGGTAGACGCGGGCGTTAATCTCGGCTTCCCACGCCGACACGTTGGCCGTCGCATCGGCCTCCTTGCACTTCACGATTTTCTGCACCAGTTTTTCGAGCGCCGCTCGATCCGCCACAGACGCGGCAGGGATAGGGATTTGCGTCATGTAAATCGATTTGAATCGTCGGTAGCCGCCTCGTATTGCTGGGCAGATTTGACTGATGAAGTAATTGTTCGCCGATGAATTAAGGATGGGTAAAAAGTATAAGGGTGCTTCCGGTATCATGTACAATGTGCAATCGAGAAGGAGTGAGGTAGAATCAGATGCGAACGTGCAGTCAGGTGCAATGTCCGGGTACACGATCTTCGGCTGATCGAACTCTTGCCAGTAAATGCACGAGCGCAATTCCCAGTAGTATTTCCCCTGATCTTCGCGTTTGATCAAACCGTCGCGAAATTGCTGATGAAACGCATGGATCGCGGGATAGGTTTTCGTGTAAGTTTTCTCTGCAACCTTATCCGATTGACCCGTCCACGGATGCGTCGCGTTCGCAGACGATTCGAGTTTAATCAACCACAAATCCTTCGGTTCGACGCGCCAGCGTTTGACGTCGCGGCCGCGCAGGAAAGGCTTGAGTACCGCGTCGCTCGACTTGTGCTCGGCAATCAGTCGGTCGCGGGTTTCCCGATCCACGACGAAGGCGTCGTTCAACCCGGTCTTGATGCCGTAATAGAATCGCCCCTCGCAATACTCGCCGAGTGGGGTGCCGCCGGCGCGGAGCTTGTCGAGCAGGTTGCGCTTCGCGCTGCCTTCGAGCCGCCAGCCGCCTTTGTGTAGGCTCGTCTGCGGGATGTCGAACGCTTGCTTGCGAAAGATTGTCGCGAACTCTTCGACGGGCGGGCCGGGCTGCCAGGTGAAGCCGCGGAAGTTCGCCTCGGCGGGCGGCGGGTTGCGTTCGAGCAGCACGATCGTCGGGTAGGCGATCGCATCGAAGACTGGGGCATCGCCAAAGTCGATGAGGCCGTGCAGCCGCGTTTCGGCGGCGAGGAAGCTGCGGAGCTTTTCGCCGTAGCCCGAACGGTACCATTTATTCGAAGTGATGAACGCGAACTGCCCGCCCGGCTTGAGCAGCTTGATGCCGCGCTCGTAGAAGTAAATGAACAGGTCGGCCACGCCGGTGTAGCACTGGTAGATTTTTTTCAACTGCGGTTTGAGGTGCTTGATCTCTTCCTGGCGGACGTATGGCGGGTTGCCGACGACGACGTCGAAGCCCCCGCGTTCGAACACTTCGATGAACGCGATCCGCCAATCGATCGCATCGCCCGGCGCGCGATCCGGAACGAGCCGATCGAGCGTATCCTGGCAGGTCTGAATCTCGCTTTTGAGCTGCTTCTTCTCGTCGCCGTGCGCGGTCACGAACTGGCGTTTAAGCGTTTCGAGTTCGTCGGCATGATCGATCAGCGCACTGCGAACGATGTTATCTGCGGTCTTCGGATCGGGTGCGGTCAGGCTGTCGCCGCATTCGATTTTGAAGTCGAGGTTCGGCAACGGCGGCGGCACGACACCGCCAAAATCGACCGCGAGGCTCAGCCAGAGCCGCAGTTTCGCAATGTTCACCGCGAACAGGTCGAGGTCCGCACCGTAGAGGTTGTTCTGGATGATCTCGAGCTTGCGGTCGAAGATCTGCCGGTGGTCCTTTTGGTGAACCGCAAACAGCGCTTCGCGGAGCCGTAGCAATTCCTGCATCATGCCGAGGAGGTACGCCCCGCTGCCGCACGCCGGGTCGCAGACCGTCACCGCTTTCAGCGCAGCCAACACGCGTTCGGGCGCAGTCAGCATCGCCGGGTCGCCTTCATCGACGAAGCGAGCGACGGCCACCGCATCGCTTTCGGCAGGGGCCAGGAAGTGCTTGATCGCTTCGCGGCACATGAACGACACGATCGTACGCGGCGTGTAATAACTGCCCGATTCGTGCCGCCCCGTGACGAGTTCCTCGAACACCTTGCCGAGCATCTCCGGATCGACCGCGACTTCGATGTCGAGCGGCGTCGATTCGGAGACCGTGAAGTTGAACCGCTCGAACAGTTCGAGAATCTGCGCAAACGATGCGTTGGGGATCGTAACGGCTTCGTGAACGTCGTACTCGTCTTCGAGATCGAACAGGCCGCCGTTGAGGAACGGCACGGTGCCACGGCGCTCGGTCAGTTCCGCGAGAGAATGCGTCTCGCGATCCTCCATCGCCGTGTTCAGGCCGTAAAAGAACGTCCAGTAGAGCCGGTCGTTGAGAAAGTTTTCCTTCTTCGCGATCGCCGCGTCGAATATCGCCCGCAGGTAGTTCTTCTGGCCCTGAAATTCGAGCCAGCCCTTGCGCTGAATGAAGTAAAGGAACAGCAACCGATTGAACAACCGCTGCGTGTAGTTTCGCTTTAACTCTTCGGGCACGCCTTGGATCGCCAATTCGAGGTCAGCGAACACTTCGCGATACGCCGTGAAGAACTTTTTGGTAACGGCTTCGACATCGAACGCGGACTGCCATTGTTTCAGCCACGCGGCCGCATCCTTCGGGTCTTTCGGCCAACGCAACGCGGGCAGGTTGTGTTCGAGCACGGTGCGGTTGTTCGATTGCTCGCTCCAGCCGAACGAGGAGAGTCGCGGGATGCGGCCGGGAATCGCCGGTTGTTCAAAATGCACGAACGTCAGCGTGCGCCCTTCCTCGCCGCGATGCAGGCAGATGAAGAGCAAATGTTCGAGCGCCCACGCGGGGCGGTCCGATTGTTCGTCCTGCCGTTTGCGCTGAACGAAGCCGCGAAGCACATTGCGGATCGCATTAATCGAAAGCGTTTTCTCCGCAAAGTCGAGCAACACGATGCCCCACGGCTGGTTGGCGGTCAACGGTCGCAGTCGCCGTACGACGATGGGGAAGCGCAGATCCAATTCTTCCGGTGTGTAATCGAAGGTGAGATTTTCGAGCTTCGTTTCGTCTTCGAGCGGCCAATCGAGTTCGTCGACCAAGTAGGCCAGCAGGTGGCCGAGCGACCGAATTTCATTCAAATTATTCGCAAGCATAGTCGTTCTCAAATGGTTCGCGTTCAGTTCAGTTCCAGCCACGCCTTGAGGATCGGCTGTACGCCGACGGGCGCATTCATGCGCTTCAGCCACGTGGCCTTAATATGGGCTTCGACTTTGCTGCGAACTTCCGCGAGCTTCGTCTGCGACTGTTCGCAATGCCGCGGCGTTTCGGGGGTACAACGGATGGCGTGAATGATCGTGGCGGCATCGTCGCGAATCGCTTCCGTGGCAAGATCGAAGAGATACCAGCGGGTTTCACCGGCCTCGTCGGTCCACGGGAGATCGCCATCCGGCTTCGCTTGCGAATGATCGGGCCGCGGCAAGCGATAGCAGAAGAACACCGCCTTCGCACCCGACTGCGTGTGCATCTTGCCGGAGAACACACGGCCCGGCAACTGGCCGACGCGGGCCGCCAATGCGAGATCGGCATCGAGAATACCCTGCAATTCGAGCCTAATGTCCTCATCCGTTGAGGTTTCGCCTTCGTAGCTCTCGTTGAACTCGCGAAGGGCATCGTAGTCGTCGTCGGGCGTGAGAAGCTTTTTGCCCTCGATGCCGAGCGTACGCGAGATTTTCAGCGTCTTGTGCGCGACGTTGTTAAAGAGCTTCAGAAGGATGTTCAGTTCGTCCGGCGGCAGGAAATTCCAGTACGCCACCTCGCCGCGCAACGCCTGCTGATCGGGGTGATCGGCAACGAGCTTCGCCTCAACGGCGGGGTTCATGCGACGATCGACGCGGCCGATCCGCTGCATGAGCCGCACGGGGTTCCAGTGCAGATCATAATTGATGAGGCGGGTGCAATCCTGAAGGTTGAGGCCTTCGGAGAGAACGTCGGTGGAAATGAGTATGCGGATTTCCGTGTCGCCGAGCGCGGCACTGTTCGTGCCGTTGTAATACGGAGCAAAGCGACGAATAACGGGGCCGCGATTCGTCTGGCTGCCGTCGATTTGGTCTACTCCGGTAATGCCCGCTTCGACCAATTGCCTCTTCAGATAGCGGGCCGTATCGGTGAACTCGCTGAAGATCAGCACCTTGTGCTTCTTCATAACCGATTCCGTTCGGAGCAACTTCACCAACGCTTTCAACTTGTCATCGTGCTTCGGCTGGAACTTTTTGAGTTCGTTGAGAAAGTCCGCGATCTGGTTGAGGTCGTCGCGCGTATCTTCGAGGATTTGGTGGACGTCGTACTTCTTGCGGTCGAGCAATTCGAGTTCTTCGAGCATCTCGGGCGATATCAGGTCTTCTTCGGCTTCCCGTTCATTTTCGTCGCCGAAGAGTGTGAGTTGCCGAACTTTCACGTAGCCAATCAGTTCGGCATTCTTCAACATCCAGCGTTCGAGGCGCTTCTTTTCATCGGCCGTTTCGCTGTGTTTGACGGTCCACACCAGCAGTTTGGTCAGCAGGCGATTGCACGAAACCTCGAACGCTTCCGCCGAGCTTTCAAATCGCTTGAGGAACTGCGTCCGAATGAGGCCGCAAACCGCTTTCTGGCGGTTTTCTTCCCACGTATCGGCCCGCTTGTGTTCGTCCTTGACGTAGAAGAGCGGGTAGTAAATGCCGAGCACGAACAGCGGCTTTTCTTTGACGAACGCCGTTTCGACGAGTTTCAGGAGATTGCCGTAGGTTTTCTTGACCGAATACTCCGCCACTTGCGGCGGCTTCCGATCCGGAAACATCGTCGATTTGCCGCCCTGCTGCACCTGACTCGCACGCACGTAGGCACGGCTGCGCTGGACGACGAGTTCTTTGAAAACGATGTCCGTGGTGAGCAATGTTTCCGTTTCAAACATCGACAACTGCATATCGGGCTGGCCGCCCGCCAGTTCCTTCACGAGCTTCTTTTCGAGTGCGACGAAGTGCCCCGTGAGCGAGTGAACGCCGTACGGCGCGAGGAATCGCTCGTCGCGTCGGGTGAACAGTTCGGCCATATGGCGGAAATCGTGCAGGCTGTTGTTGATCGGCGTCGCGGTCAGCAAAAACAGTTCCTTGTTGCCGCGCGGCCCTTCGATGAGCTCGTCGAGAAGCCGGTATCGGGAAGGTGTGGGATTCGTTTTCGAAACGGGACGGCCGGTGTTGCGGAAGTGGTGTGCTTCGTCGATGATGATGGCATCGGCGAGGTCTTTCATGCGGGCGAATCGTTCGGGATATTCGCCGCCCCGGCCCAGATCGGTGTGGTTGAAGATAGCCAGGCTACTGAAATCCCCGCTGCCAATATGCGGCAAATACTCCTTTATCGCCCGTTCCCAGACATCAACGCGCCCCGAACGCGGCACGATGAGCATCACACGCTTGCCTTCGTGCATGATGAGTCGTTCGATCATCATCAGCCCGACGAACGTTTTACCGAGACCGACGCCATCGCAGAGAAAGGCCCCGCTATGGCGACGGGCGATCTTTAACAGCGACTGATAGCCTTCCTTCTGATATTGATCGAGTACACCGTACATTCGCGAACCACGTGGCGGCCCGGCAAGCTCCCATTCGCTGGCGGTCAATTCGTGGCCACGGCAGTATTCCTGAATCGACTTCACGTAGACTTCGTACGGCGTGTAGTCTCGCGTGTGCCGTTCGATGGTTTTCAGGATTTCGGCAGTAACATCTTCCGCCGCGTTCCAGTGCTGTTCGTACCATTCCTGCAAGACGGCCACGGGTGTACCGCTGATTTGGACGTTGAGTTCGATGTTCTCGGTCAACCCCGGATATGTGAAGTTCGACGAGCCGACGAGAGCAAAAGAGCCGACGACTTCGAGCCGCGCGTGCGTGATGTAACACTTGGCGTGGAACTTATCCTTACGAAAGACGCGGCAACGAATCTTGCCGCTCCGCAAGGCTTCGACGATGGCCGGCGCGCCTTCGAGGAAATCGTTCTTCTCTTTCTCGCTTTCGATGCTGTGATCCAGGCGAGCTTGAATCTGACTCAGCCCCTTCGCAAACGCCGCCTTGGTTCGCTTCGAGACTTCATCGCCCATCAGGATTCGGCAGGAATTGACCTTTTGCCATTCGCCATCTAACGCCAACAGCGAGCCGATTTCAAAGTAACCGGTGGCAATATCGATCGTTTTGGAGAGCGAGCACCAATCGCGAAGGTATCGCAACGCTTTCCAGTCGTCGTCGCTATTGTCGACGATGAAAAGCTCGCTGCCGGTGAGACTCGTTCGTCGTGGCACGTGTCAGCCCCGTCTGTAGCGGAAGTTCTCAGGTATAAACTCAACATAATCAGTTAGTACGGATAGACATATGGTAGCGAAATGAGGCGGCCAACTCTATGGGCAGGTTTGGGGCACGATTTCGTCTTAGGAGGGTTCGAGGATGAATGATTCCGCAGACGTACCCACTTATTCTTTTAGGGTGCTAGTAATTGCGTGCTTTATCGCGGATGCGGGTTCGAGGATGAGTGTACCCGCAAGCGCTTCCACGTCCTTCTTTTAGGTGCAACTAACTCCGCAGGTTCTTCGCGGGAAAGGTTCGAGAACGAGCGTTTCCGCCCCTTCTTTTAGGTGCAACTAATTCCGTGGCTTCGAGATTGCAGAGACGTTGCCAGAAAGCGTTTTCCGCCTCTTTTTATAGGGGCAACTTTGGCAAGGTTTCGGCGCTGGAAGTGGGTTCGAGAATGAGCGTTTCCGCCCCTTTTAGAGTTTGCCCGTGCTTCGAGCTTGTTTTTAAGGGTATCAGGTTATTTGCCATCGAACGAACCCGTGGCACTTGCGATCATCGCTCGAATCGCGGCCTTGAGCGGTTCGGCCAGTGTCGGCCACGCGACTGGCATAATTTATGGTTGCGCGGGTTACCACAAGTTACTTGTGGCGTTCGGCTGTGATTCGATACTCGATTGATACTGGTAATCAACCGTCGTTCGACACTCGGCTTTCTGCTCGTCGGAATCGACTAAAAAACAAGCTGTATCTATCGAGTGTCGCAAGTGTCGAGTGTCGAACGCACAGGAAGTGCCCACGGACGGCCACGCGACTGGCACAGTTTGCGATTGCGCCGGGTTACCACGAGTTATTATGGTGGGGCGTTTTGTAGCACTCAGTGATACCTGCGATCAACGCTCGAATTGCGGCCTTGAACTCGATACGGTGGATACGCGGGCAGTTTTCCCCGTTCGCCTTCACATTGCGGCTTCAAGGATGGCGAGCATGGCACGGCGAATCGGTTCCGAGAGCGTCGGCCATGCAGCGATCAAACGCGACAAGTCCGGATCGTCGTTGCCCCCTTCACTTTCATCGTCACTACGCCCGGCACTACGCCCGATGGCAGGTGATAGCTGCAAAGTGTTATCGTGCAATATGTTACGAATTGGAACCGGCTGACTCTTATTCAGCGGGTCAAAGGTTCGAGCCCTTTCCGAGGCACTTGTGCAATCTACGGCAGACCGGTGCAAAACAGCGCCGGTCTGCTTCATTTCCAGGCTTTCCG
>JAYSKW010000352.1:0-7744 GCA_043726085.1 Limnoglobus sp. | reverse complement strand
GCTTCAGCGAACGATTGGAACAACGCGACGCTTCGTGTTGCACACTTCGAATCGGACGAAACCAGGACTGTCGCCTTTCGCTCCGCGAAAGGCTGAGCTTTCGCGGAGCGAAAGCCGACTAACAAGCGATGGACAATTGGTGAAATCCGATGATGTGCTCATCGCCATCGGCCCCGAAGGCGGCTTCACTGAAGACGAAGTGACTGCAGCGGTTCAAGCAGGTTGGCAAACGGTAACGCTGGGACCACGAATCTTACGCGTCGAAACCGCGGCCCTCGCCGCGGTGGCCCGCCTTACTTCGGATTGAACCCGTTCAATCGAGTTCGTCTTCCCAGTCGATTTTCTTGGCGTCGGCCCAGAGTTCTTCGAGTTTGTAGTAATCGCGGGTGTCGGGGTCGAACACGTGGAGTAGGATATCGCCATAATCCTGGACGACCCACTTGCTCGCTTCGTAGCCGGCCAGACCGATCCGCACGTCACCAACGGCCCGCAACGCGGCATCAGCGTCTTCGATAATCGCGTGGATTTGCCGACGGCTTCTGCCGGTCGCGATCACGAAGAAGTCGAAGATCGGCGTGATTTCCGTCAGATCGAGAACGAGGATGTTTTCGCCCTTGTTCTCGGAGGCGACTTTTGCGGCAATACATGCACGCTGAAGCGCCGACGGGATTTCCCGTGGTTTTTTGGTGGGGGTCGTGCCGTTTACGACCGCGAGCGAGTTGGGCACAGCCAGAGTGACGCTGTTCAAATGATCTCCCTAGGGTGTCTTGGTACCCTCCGGGGATCGTCGCGTCGGCGTCCTATCAGTGATATGGTACGCTCGGCTCGTTGGATTACCCCGGCTGAAAGGATTACAATACGGAATCGACCCAGGTGGGACAACACATCTCACCCCTCTTATTCTGAATCTTCGACTGCATTCTTGCAAAAATCAATAGCCAATCGGATTTTCTCCAATTGCTACGCCACAGTACGACGAAAAATCGGTCACTTCTCGCCATTCGGAACTGCAAGATGGACAGAATCCAGTCGATTGGGTTCACTCGGCGTATATCTACGAAACCCATTCCCAACACAACCGAGGCTCAACCATGAAGCGCGTACTGATCGCTCCGGCACCGATGAAGGAAATTGAACCCGTCTACGGCCCGCTTCTACGCTCTGCGGGGTTCGAGTTAGTTTTCCCGAAGAAGAACGCACAGCTCACTGAAGATGAGTTACTCGAACAACTCAGTGGGTGCGTTGCGTCGCTCGCCGGTTCGGAGCCGTACACGCCGAAGGTGATTGCAGCAGCATCGGCGAAGGGGTTGAAGGTCATCAGCCGCGCGGGAGTCGGTTACGATGGTATCAATCTCGCGGCGGCTACCGAACATGGCGTCGTTGCCACCATCGCGGTGGGTTCAAATCACAACGCGGTTGCGGAACATGCCTTTATGCTCATGCTGGCGCTCGTCAAAAACCTCATTCCGCAGCATAACCTCACCGTTGCGGGTAAGTGGCCCCGCAAAGCGAATCAGTCGTTACGCGGCAAAACGCTTGGTATTGCGGGTGTTGGTCGCATCGGCAAGCGGGTCGCGCAGATCGCGAAGGCGTTCGATCTCCGCCCGATCGGCTACGATCCATTCCCGGATCGTGCCTTCTTCGCGAAAGAGAATCTGCCGCTCGTATCGCTCGAAGAATTGCTCCGGGAGTCGGATATTCTAACGCTACACATGCCACTGACGCAGGAGAGCCGCAATTTCATCCGGTCTGAAACCATCGCTCTAATGAAGCCGACGGCTTACCTGCTCAACACTGCCCGCGGGGGTATCGTCGATGAACCGGCGTTGGCGGAGGCCTTGCTTGCGAAGCGGCTTGCGGGGGCAGCCATCGATGTCTTTGAAGAGGAACCGGTGCCGACCACGAACCCATTGTTCGCGTGTGCCAACGCCGCTTTCACGGCCCACACGGCGGGGGTCGACATGAAAAGCCGCGACGATATGGCCCTGTTTGCGGCACAGGCCATCGTGAAACTCCTCGGCGGCGATTGGCCCGATGAGTGGGTGCTCAACCCCGAAGTTCGCGACCGATTCCGTTTGTAACCGATCACTTTCTGCTATGGACTACATGGAAATGGTCACGCTTCAAACTTGAGTTGCCGTTGTGATGCGTGAGGTAGAACAGACTGTCTAACGCGAAATCTTTAACCCGGCAGCGGGTTCGGCGAACGGAACGCGATTGGCAACTCGTCCTTCGCCACGACAACCACGCCGTTTTCGGTAATCGTGAAGCCACGAGCGCGATCGAACTCCGTGTCGTAGCCGAGAACGGTATACGGCGGTAACTTTACGTTTTTATCGATGATCGCACGGCGAACGCGACAATACCGGCCCACATCGACGCCATCGAACAAGATCGAATCTTCGACGATAGCGTAACTGTTCACCCGCACGTGCGGCGACAACACACTACGGCGAACGTGACCGCCGGATATGACGCAGCCGCCGCACACCATGCTATCGATCGCCTCACCGCGTCTGGCTTGGCCGATCTGCCCCTGTTCGCCGAACACGAATTTCGGGGGCGGCGATTGCGGTTGATAAGTCCGCACCGGCCACGAACTGTCGTAAAGGTTCAGCACCGGATCGACATCGACGAGGTCCATGTTCGCTTGGTAGTAGGCATCGAGCGTGCCCACGTCGCGCCAGTACGGCGTCGATTTGCGGTTTTCGTCGCGGAAACGATACCCGTAAACGCCGCAACCATCGCGGAGCATGTCGGGAATGATGTTCTTGCCGAAGTCGTGATCGCTATCGTCGCGGGTGGCATCGGCACAGAGCCGTTCAAATAACAACCGCGTGTTGAAGATGTAAATGCCCATCGAACCGAGCGCACAATCGGGAACATCGAGCATCGGCTCGGCACTCGCTGGCTTTTCGCGGAATGCCACGACGCGATCCGCCAGACCCGTTTGGAGTATCCCGAACTGCCGGGTTTCCGAAAGCTTAACGGGGATGCAGCCAATGGTGACATCGGCGTTTCGTTCGCGGTGGAAACGGACCATGTTGCCATAGTCCATCTTGTAAATGTGGTCGCCCGCCAGGATGATCGTTTCGGTCGAGCGGTCGCGTTCCAAACTGTAGATGTTCTGATAAATCGCGTCGGCAGTGCCTTTGTACCAATTTTCGTCGATCCGTTGTTGGGGGGGTAGCACATCGACCGACTCGCCAGTCTCCAGTGCCAAGAAGCCCCAACCGCCGCGGATATGCCGATTCAAACTGTGCGACTTAAACTGCGTGAGCACGCGAACGCGACGCAATCCGCTGTTGATGCAATTCGACAACGTGAAATCGATAATGCGATACAACCCGCCGAATGGTACGGCCGGTTTCGCACGGTCGCGGGTTAGCGGTTCGAGCCGCGTGCCCTTCCCGCCCGCAAGAATGATCGTGATCACGTTCCGGAGCATGAACCGGACCCTCAAGCCATGGGGTAATGAACAAGATCGTTGATATTGTCAACGACGGTGAAGCCGATGAAAAGAGGCGAACGCGACAATCATCGCATTATGTCGGAATACTTTCGTGCCCACAGATCGGCGATACTCGCGATACTGTGTCGTTCAATCGCTGATTTTTGAGCGTTTTCGCCCATACTTTTGCGGAATGGTCCATCGTCGAACAACTTCTTCGTGCGTGCGGCCATCTCGGCTGGTACGCCCATTGTCGTCAGGCAACCGGTTTTTCCATCCTCAATTACTGTAGCGAGATCGTCGTTCCGTGCCGCAACGACACATGCCCCGGCAGCCATCGCTTCTAACGCGAAGTTCGTACCACCCCGTTTTTGTGTCAGCCATACGCAGTCTGCCGTCGCGAGGATTTCGTGCACATTATGCTTCCCACCGGCGAAATGAACGCGGTTATCGTCGAATGCAAGATTCTGGTTAAAGCGTTGCAAATGCTCGCGTAACGGACCGTCACCGATGATGTACAAGAACCAGTCGGGCGATGTGTGTTTCAGCACGTCGAACGCCCAGATGATCGACTTCATGTCGGCATTGTTATCGAACCCACCGGCCGCAACGATCAATCGCAGATTCGCCGGAACGCCGATCGTCTGGCGATCGACCGCAGTCACTGGCTTCGTATCGACCGCAGGCGGAATGCCAGGTATCGCGTTTGCAATAACGGGTGGCATCGGCGACCAACGAATGCCCGGCATCCGGATGAACTTCATCCAGATCGCCGCACGATCGCCCCAGACGTGGACGAGATCGGGTCGATTGGCGCGTACGATTCGTCGCAACTTATCGATGCCTGCAATCGCTAACGGCAGTTGCAGTGGCACGTTCTCCACATGCACGCCCGTCAACCGCAGTTCGGCTTCAAATGGCCCCGATGTTCCCAGGTTTACGATGCGTGAAGTAAAGCCGCGTTCAACTAACGCGGGCGCGATGAGTGACAGTTGCCGGTTTGCGCCGGTCGGCCCCAAGTCCGAAACGATGTGGAGAATCGTCTGCATCAGGAGGCCGAATCGGGGAGGACGGCAATAAAAGGCAGGTGGCGGAATTCGTCGTTGAAGTCGAGGCCGTAGCCGACGACGAACTTGTCGGGAATCGCGAAACCGACGTAATCGGCTTGGAATTCGACTTGTTGGCGACCGATCTTTTGCAGCAACACGCACGTTCGCACCGATGCCGCCCCGCGCGTGGATAGATACTCGACCAGTTTTGTAATCGTTTGCCCCGTATCGAGAATATCGTCGAGGATGAGCAAATGGCGACCGTGCAAGTCCGGAAGCATCTCGCCTTTGACGATCAATTCACCGGGCGTCGTGGTCGTGCCACGATAGCTTGAGGCTTGAATAAGAGCGATTTGCGTCGGGTGGTTCAAACGTCGGATCAAGTCCGCCAGGAACACCAAACACCCCGTAAGCACGCCGACCACGACGAGCGGACGGCCCACGTAGTCCGCGGCAATCTCCGCACCCATGGCATCGACGCGCTCGCGGATTCGGTCGGCGGAAATCAGAACTTCCATACTTTGTCTGCACTCCCACGACAGCCACATCACGATGTTCTACCTATACGAAAACGGTTCAACCAAGAAAGTCCGTCGTGAGCTGACGATGGAAATGAGGTAACCCTGTGCGTTGCCCACCGGCAGGTGCGACAAATTTGACGTGGAACGAGGCCGGCTTTTGGGTAACCGAAGCCTCGCAAGCGATTTCGTACCCGGATGATGGGAACGAGATTTGTTTCTCGCTCGAAGACGATTCATTTTGGTTTCGCCATCGCAACCGGGTACTGGCAACGGTGCTGCATAACTACCCGCCAGGCGGAGATATATTCGATGTCGGCGGCGGGAATGGCTATGTGGCGGCGGGTATGGAACGAGCGGGCTTTCCCACGGTGTTGGTCGAGCCGGGGATGAGTGGCGCACGAAATGCCGTACGCAGAGGGTTGCAACACGTCGTATGCGGAACGACCGACGATGCGGGTTTTGCACCCGCGACATTACCTGCCATCGGGTTGTTCGATGTACTCGAACATATCGCCGACGATGCCCAGTTTCTTGCCACGATGGGGCATTTGCTGATGCCGGGCGGGCGTATCTATCTGACTGTTCCCGCATTCCAGATGTTGTGGTCCGACGACGATCAATTTGCGGGGCACTACCGAAGGTACACGACAAAGTCGCTATCCGAAACGCTGGCGAAGGCAGGCTTTGAAGTCGAGTATCGCAGCTACTTTTTCAGCTTCTTGCCGCCACCCGTGTTCCTGTTGCGAACAATCCCGAGTTGGCTCGGCATCCGCGCGAGCACCACGGCAACAACCGCAAAACAAGAACATGCGACACGCAATGGGTACTTGGGGCGACAACTCGAACGTATCATGGAATGGGAGCGTTACCGCCTGGCCAACGGCTGGACGATGCCCATCGGCGGGAGTTGTTTAGCCGTCGCTCGCTGGCGGTAAAGTGGTTCCAGCACTTACCACCCCACCCCTCCCCAAACTCACTCCCGAATTTCGGAACCACCCTAACCCACCAACGACTTGCGTCCGATTTCGGTGGTCGGGATACAAGCCGGAACCACTTTCAGCGGTCCTTTTTCGGCAACGAACTGCCGATTACGCGGCCTTGCGAACACTTTTCAGCGATGTGTTTTGCACCGCTCGAATCACAGTTTCTTGTTCCATATCGGTGAGGCCGTAGAAGAGCGGAAGCCGGATGAGGCGATCGCTGATCGACTCGGTGACGGGGCACTGTCGCGGACGGCCACCATACTGCTGGCCCATCTCGGACAGGTGCAATGGAACGTAGTGAAATGTCGCCGTCACACTGGCGGCCTTCAGGTCTGCGAGCATCGCTTGACGCGCATTCAGCGATGGCGCGAGCATCGCAAACAGATGGTACGGCGAATCGCAATGACTCGGCACGAACGGCAACGTCACGCCACGGTCTGCGGCCCAGTCCGCAAGCGACGTGTGATATTTCTGCCAAAGTTCGCGGCGACGATTCTGGATTGCCGCCGCATCTTCGAGTTGCGCGAGCAACAGTGCCGCGAGTGCATCGCTCGGTAAATAGCTCGAACCCAACCCCACCCACGTGTATTTGTCGACCTGCCCACGGAAGAACCGCGAGCGGTTCGTGCCCTTTTCGCGGATAATTTCTGCCGGGTCGAACATCGTCGGATCGTTGAGGACGAGAGCGCCACCTTCACCGCACGAAAAGTTTTTCGTCTCGTGGAAACTCTGCGTGGCGAGTACGCCAAACGAGCCGAGCGGTCGGCCATGATATGCACCGCAAAGGCCGTGTGCGTTGTCTTCGACGACGGCCACACCTGCGGCATTCGCAATGCGTAGAATCGCGTCCATCTCGCACGCTACACCCGCATAATGCACCGGCACAATCACTCGCGTCTGCGGTGTAATGAGTTTGGCAAGAAGCCGTTCGTCGAGGTTGAACGTATCGGACCGCACATCGGCGAAGACCGGCGTAGCCCCGCGTAACACGAACGCATTCACCGTCGAGACGAACGTGAACGACGGGACGATCACTTCGTCGCCAGGGCCGACTTTCAACAACAGTGCGGCCATTTCCAGTGCATGTGTACACGATGTCGTGAGCAGCACTTTACCGCCACCAACCATCGGCGAAAGTCGTTCGTGACAGCGCCGCGTGAACGGGCCATCGCCAGACAAGTGCATATTATCAACAGCTTGACGCAGGTAAGCGAAGCCGACTTCGCTGACCATCGGCCGATTGAACGGGAGCGCGGTTTTCACGGTCAAACCTCGCGCGATGTTCGGGTGCAAGTCAGGATGATGTGCGTGTAAGGCACTCGCAATAAATTGTGGCGAACGACCGACTGCACATCGGGAAATGCCTGCTTCGCAAGCGAGATATACGCAGGTTCCTCGCGAACGTGCTCGCCGCGATCCGCCTTGAGCATTCGCCGAGCGATCCAACTTTGGTCGTTCGTAAAACAGCCATCTAGCGTCACGAATCGCCCACCGGGGCGTAGCACTTTGTGTACCCGCGAGAACATCGCTGACGCCTGAATGTCCGTCAGGTGGTGCAACACGCCGTTGGCCATAACGGCATCGAACGATTCGTTTTCGAGTTCGACCGATTCTGCGAAACCGACGTGAAACTCGGCACGCTCGCCGAAGCGTTTTCGGGCGGCTTCAATGTAACTCGCATCGGCATCGAGGCCGATGTATTGGCAGGCAGGCAAGTACGAAAGGATATCGCCGGGGCCG
>JAYSKW010000351.1:0-4293 GCA_043726085.1 Limnoglobus sp. | reverse complement strand
GTAGCGCGATCGCTACGCTGCCGCACATGTACGAGATGATTCCATAGAACTTGCTCACGACGCATCCTCCTCGACGAAGAGAGACTTCACACCGCCAGGAACATCCTGACGGATGTTCCTGTTACTCGACCTGACAGCCCAGGCGGAGCGGTATGGTTCGCTGTTGGTCGCAGTCGGTCCAGATCGAGGCGATGCGCGTAAACGCACCGGCGTTCGATTCGGGGACGGCCAACTTAATTGTCAGTGTGAGGGATTCGCCGGACGGGATAGTCAGTGGCATTTCGCTGGTCGTGACGCACGAACAATCGCTGGTGCCGCCGATGAGCCGAACCGGTTTTGCCGTCCAATTCTTGATCGCGATCGTTTGTTCCAGGCGGTCGCCGGGCTTGGCGCTACCGAAGTTCACATAGGAGGGTGCCGAGAGCGATTCGCCTTGTAATGTGGCTAAAGTCGCGGCGATCGAGCCGAAGAACAGCGTGCAGCCGAGCGCGATGATTGCAAACGTCGCCAGTGTACCACCGAGGAGGACCGCCGTGCGAAGCAGCAACGGTTCGATCGTCGCGCGTTGCCATTCGATGCGTTTGGGCCGCGCGAATATCAGTGCCGCTACTGCCACGATATCAACTGCAAACGCGGCCCAGGGGCTGGCTTTGATCGCGCCGAAGCAACCGCAATTCGCTTGCCCAATCATTCCCAGATGGCCGCTGACCACGGCGAACGCGAAGAACGTGCCGATCGCCAGAATCCACGGCAACGGGCGAAACGCGCCCAGCACCAATAGCGAGCCGAGCACGAATTCCCACGTTACGACCGAGTATTGCACGGCGGGCACGGAAAGCCCACCAACGCTCGGCAATGGCGAGACGCTGAGACCATAAGTTTTCAATGCCCCCGCCGTTAGAAGTAACGCACCGAGCGCGACTTCAACGACGCGCCGAAGCGCTCGGCGATTCGCTGATCGCTGATCGCTGATCGCTGATCGCTGATCGCTGATCGGCTGCGGATTGAGCATCCATAACGATGTCATTTCCACGTGGGGAAGTTTGTGGTTGAGGGAAGTGTAACCGAGCGAGTGTCCGATTGCAAGCGCCAAGATCGAAATACTCGAAAATTTTTTCGGGCGCGTGAAAGTGTCGGAAAATCCGTCGCCCATACGATTCCGCAAAGTCAAAAAATCCAAGGCGATGCGACGTAAGTCGACTTTTGCATCGTGCGCGAAGTGACATAGAAGTGCGCGCAAATGACATAGAAGTGCGCCCAAATGACATAGAAATGTCGATGTCGGTCGATTTTTGGTCGGTAGTTACGGCGAGTGTCGAATCGAAGGCCATCGACGTAAAACAGGACAGTAATTCAGGATAAGGCAAAACAGCCGCTTTCAGATCAGTGGTTCGCGATCAAAAAGTGGCATTTTGAGACGAGAAAATACCCCAAAAAACGGTTTTTGAGGCTCCGGAATTCTGACTTACGTCGATTCGGACGTCACTTCATCGGCACGATCGGCGTGATCTGGATCGAACCGTTATCGTGGCCGGAGAACAGCACCTTGGCATCGGTATCGATGGCGACGGTGTAGCCCGGCGATTTGATCTTTGCCGCGAAGATCGACTTGCCCGCAACGATGTCCCAAACCGACAACTGCCCCGAGTAGCCGCAGACCGCGAGCCGCTTCGCTTTCGTCGCCCATGCGAGGCCGTAGGGGTCGTCCGTCGTCGGGCCGAGCTTCTTGGTTTCCTTGCCGTCGGCCACATTCCAGACGCGAATCGTGCGATCGAGACCAATCGAAACGAGCGTGGCCGAGTCGCCCGCGAATGCGACCCCCGTTACGGGCATGTCGTGGCCCTTCAATTGCTTGAGTTCCTTCATGCCGACGACGTCCCAGATCTTCACCAAATTGTCCGCACCGCCACTGGCCAACAGTTTGCCATCGGGCGAATACGCGATGCTGTAAACCGAACCGGTATGCACGCCGAGTGCTTTCGTTTCCTTGCCATCGACTGCGTTCCATAGCTTCACCGCTTTGTCGGCGCTCGCCGTCGCAATCGCTTTGTCGTCCGGCGAAAACGACGCGGTATCGACGATGTCCGCGTGCCCTTTCATCTCGAATAGCATCTTCTTGTCGGCGATGTTCCAGATGCGGGCGGTCTTATCCAAACTGGCGGAAACGAGGCGTTTGCCATCGGCGGAAAACGACACGGCATACACCGGTCCCGTATGGCCAGCGAGCGGAGTCCGCAGCTTGATCGTGTTGCCGGTAACGTCCCAGATTTGCACGACGTTGTCGAACCCCGCTGACGCGAGCAGTTTGCCATCGGCGGACAACGCGAGGTGGTGAACCAGCCCCGAATGGGCTTTCATCGGGTCCGGCGACTGCGCCACCGAGATCGCCAGCATCGCAGTTAGTAACGCAAACACGCACGAATAACGGAGTAACACAGCACGACCCTCGCGAAGGGAAAGACCCAGCAGAACGCTCATGGTGACGCATCCCGCCACAAAGTGCAACTGCCGAATTCGATCTCGACGAGAATCGACCACATGCCCTTGACGGAACGAGCGAGAAAGGTAAAAACAGAGTACAGGGGCGTTTAGCTCAGTTGGCTAGAGTACTACATTGACATTGTAGGGGTCACTGGTTCAAATCCAGTAACGCCCACTCCTGGCGGTGATCGCAACTCTCCGTGATGCCGAAATTCCGGCATCGCATCTCTAACGAGATTCGCGGCTTTTCGGTCTCATTCTTCACGGGCGTCGCGCCCGTGAAGAACCGTATCAATTTCCGCTACGCTAAAACAGCACCACATGAAATACAGTATCAGCCAGGCAAGCACGATGCCTGCAACATTTGCCGCCGATGTGATGGGGTACACCGACGGCGGATGTACCGCCATCGAAGTTTGGCTGACGAAACTCGAACAGCATCTCGCGACTTCGACCATCGACGAAACACGCACGCTCCTGGTGGATCGCGGCGTGACGTTGGTGGCGGCGGCGTATCAGGGCGGGTTGCTGCTTTCGCAGGGCGAAGCGCGAAAAGCGACGTTCGATCACTTCAAAACGCGGCTCGATTTGTGCCAACAATTCGCGATCCCCACGATGGTCGTTGTGGCAGACTTTGCGCAAACGCTAGATGAAACGAGCCTGGGCCGCGCGGTCGTGTCGCTGTCGCAGGCGGCCCAGTGGGCGGCGGGGTACGACGTGCGACTGGCGCTCGAGTTCCGCGGCGCGGACACCTTCTGTTCCTGTCTCGAAACGGCGATTTTGCTTGTCGAACAGTGCGACGAACCGAACGTCGGCGTCTGCCTGGACGTCTTCCAATACTACAAAGGCGCGAGCAAGTTTGAAGATCTGGACCGCCTGACGCCGCAGACACTCGCGCACGTTCACCTCTGCGACATCCCCGGCATCCCTCGCGAAATCATGACCGACGCCGACCGCGTCTTCCCCGGCGAAGGCGACTTCCAACTGATCCCGATCTTGCAAAAATTAAAGCAGATCGGCTACGCAGGTTATGCATCGCTCGAAGTGATGAACCCGATGATCTGGCAATCGAAACCGAGCCAAGTCGCCGAACTCGGAATGACGGCACTCACGCGGCTGCTGGGGTGAGTTGTCAGCCACGAGGAAGTGAAGCAGAGGTCGGCATAGTGGACATTTCACCGCGTTCCAACTGCGAATAGTATACGTTAATCGGGACGAATCGAAACTCGATCACGTTTGAAGGATGTCCCGATGCTGCGATGTGTGTTGTTCTTGCTGGTGTGTGCGTGTCCCGTGGTGGCGGGCGACGATTGGCCGTCGTGGCGAGGGCCGTTGGGGAATGGCGTCGCCGATGCGAAGCAGAAGCCGCCGACGCTCTGGAACGAAAGCGAAAATGTACTTTGGAAGGCCGAGTTGCCAGGTCGCGGGCACGGCTCGGCGACGGTCGTTGGCGACCGCGTCTATCTGGCCGTGGCGGATGCGGCGACCGAAACGCAGTCGCTGTTTGCCTTCCATCGCGAGACTGGCAAGAAGGTCTGGCAGGCCGACTTGCATAGGGGAGGCTTCGAGAAAAAGGGCAACACCAAAAGCTCGCTCGCCTCATCCTCGCCGGCCTGCGATGGCGAACGCATCTACATTAACTTTCAAAATGCCGATGGCATTCACACCTCGGCGGTTGGCCTCGATGGCGCGATTATTTGGCAGAAGAAAGTCGTCGATTACGTGCTGCACCAAGGCTTCGGCTCGTCGCCGATGTTGCATCGTTCGCTCGTGATTGTGGCGGCCGACAACAAGGGTGGCGGCGCGATCGTC
>JAYSKW010000350.1:0-2720 GCA_043726085.1 Limnoglobus sp. | reverse complement strand
TCACGTTCTTCAAGTTCCAGGGCATCCCCGCCACCAACACCTACCAGCACTTCGAAGACAAGCCCGCCTTCGAGCAAGTCGACGAAGTCGCGACGCGTTACATCGACATGTTCGTCTCCGGGCAGGTCGATGAAATCTACGTTTGCTACCAGAAGTTCCTCACGATCTCGCGCCAAACGCCGGTCGTCGAGAAGCTGCTGCCGTTGAGTAGCGTCGGTGCGAAGGAAACCACTGGCCCGAAAGCCGATTACGAGTTCTTGCCGAACGCCGGCGAGATCCTCAGCGAACTGGTGCCGGTCGCATTCAAGGTGCGATTGTTCAAGTGCTTCCTCGATGCCGCCGTCAGCGAGCAGATCGCCCGCCGCGTCGCCATGAAGGCCGCCACCGAAAACGCCGGCGACCTCATTAAGGATATTTCGCGAGTCTACAACCGAACGCGACAAGCGAACATCACGAAGGAAATCAGCGAGCTAATCGCCGGCAGCGAAGCGTTGAAGTAACGGAGGCGTACTCATGAAACCGAGCAAACAATCGTTGCTGATTCCACGTGTACCAACACCGATCGCAGTCGCGATGATTGTCGTAGGTGGGTTGCTAGTGATGTGTGCCGCGAATACGGCAATGTCTTATTTGAGAGCACCAAAACTCGAACGACCGGTGCCGAATACATTTGGCACAGAGTGCCTTGATACCGGATCGCCGTTTGCAATGACACTGTTATTTGCCAGCGGTTGGCTGGGTGTATGGATGATTCTTGCAGGAATATACGGTTCGCGAAAATCGACCGTAGTGGCAATGATTGAAGATACGACGGAGAGCAATGGATAAATGACGCGGAGTGCGAGCGATGATCGGCCGACGACTATGGATTTTGGTCGGTGCTTTACTCGTCGCTCAGGCGTTTTATGTCAGTTACGAGAACAAGACGGATGATTGGTTTTCGGCGAACGAACGCTGGACGATCGGATTGCCCTTGTCTCCGTGGCACGAACGAACGTGGTGGTCGAATGAATTGGAGGGTGGCGGGAAATCTCATCTTCGATTTGTCTCGCTGTCATCCGGGATGTTTTGGGTTGGTGCGATGATGTTGTGGGGTGCCTGGTACACGAGGGATTTCGCTGCGGAGATGGAAGCAGAGAAACGTGCCAGGATGAACCAGCATACGATTCCGACCCGTCGACAGTTGCGGTTTTCGACGCTCGACGACATTGTTTGCGATGCGGAGAACTTGCTGGCAAAGGGTTACGACAAAGCGGGTGAGTGGGACTTCGCCCAAGTATGCAACCACTGTGCGATCTGGGTGAAATACCCGCTCGATGGGTTTCCGAAATTGCCACTGTGGCTGAAGCCGATCTTCTTCGTGGTGAAGCGAACGGTCCTGCCGAAGCTCGAACGGCAGATGCGGGAAACGAAAACGATGCCCGCGGGCATGAGCACTGCACCGATGACCGTCTTCCCGCCGGGGCAAGACGAAGTCGCCGCGCTCGCCGGGTTGAAGGCGCAGTTGGAACGCTACAAAACGCATGTAGGGTCAACGCATGCGTCGCCGCTGCGGGGCTTACTGAGCTTGGCCGAGTGGAAAGACACGGCAAAAACGCACTGTGCCCACCACCTGAGTTTTCTGGTGCCGAAAGCGGGTTGAGCGATGCTGACACCCGCCGACATGCCACCGGGATACGTGTTAGTGATCTCGAAACTGGATGAGGTCGATATCCAGGATGCTCAAGACGCAGAGTTGGCAATGAGTGCTTACCTTCGTCCGAATGGAGAACTCGTTTTCGATATTCGAACCGAATCGAGTATCACGGGAACTCGCAATATCGTTCGTGGCAAAGAGTTGTTTCGTTTGATGATTCAACATTACGGTTCGTCGATACAGACGATTCACTGCTACTGGAATGACGAATCGACGAATTTGGCCGAGTTCAATCGGTTTACCAAACGGGGTATGTCTGAGGAAGAGGCTGCCAGTAACGTGTGGTCTGGCGCACGAGCCATCGAACACGGCTTCGTGAACGTTACAATGGGTGAACGGATCAAGGCTGGCCCTGGTGCATATGCTGTTGTGGCGGCGGACTTTTCACGATGATGGAGGACGGCAGATGAGTGAGAACTTAACGGCCGAGCTTCGCGAGTTGTTTCGGTCCGGTGCCTCGATAACGCAGTTGTTAACGCATGCCCAGGAACAACTGGGTGGTGAGACCGTCTCTCGACGCGATTTGGCCAGGGCCGTCTGGTCGGCGTTTGGGATTGGCCCATCGGGGTGGAGCTTGCTGGGCGCGACCGAGTCGTTCGGGAATGGCACTCAGCCCGATTGGAAACTCACGATGTGTTTCCTTCGCGAGATTATGCAGCGTCGAAGCGAATGGGATACGCCGGGCGACGAACCTCGATGGTACAATGGTCTCGAAAAGACCTCCGCCGAAGTGCAAAACCAACGCGCGGCGGCGTCCTTCGGCGGCCTCTCGCAAGAAGGCTGGAACTCCCTGAGCGAAGCAGACCGCGCGACGGCCCGGCTGAACCAAGCCATGAGTTGGATCCTCAGCGAAGACCTGATGATCTACTCGGCGCTGATCGAGCAGCTACAGCGCCGCGCGAACGAACTTAGTACATCGATACCTGAACCCGCGATGGCAGCGGTTACGAACTAAACGAGACTCAAACTTTCCGTGGAGTAATGTTTCATGGTTGCCACCGCAACGAAGTCGGGGAAAATTGTG
>JAYSKW010000349.1:0-1187 GCA_043726085.1 Limnoglobus sp. | reverse complement strand
AATCAACCCGGTTAAGCCCAGGAAACGGATGGCAAACCGGAAGAAGTTCCCGAACGTCGTTCGTTGGCGAATATCGGCCATGGATCAATCTCAATTACGACAGAGGCACGGTACAAATCGCGTTTCGGGAGTCCTTCCGAATGACTCCAGCCACTACCCACCCACCCATCCCTGGACTCATTCCCGAATTTCGGAACCAACCTAACCCACCAACGACTTACGTCCGATTTCAGCCGACTGCAATCACGCCAAAACCAAAGTTTCGGGGGTTCCGTTTCGGCAAAACCGCAACCAATCTCAATTACTTCAGGCGTCGGGCTTCGAGGCTGCGGACGGTCATAAACAAGCAAAACAGCGTCACGGTCGCGTACGCGATCAGGTGCCGCGTGTCGATTTGGCCGCGGGTGAAATAACGGCCAAAGTGCTCCGGCACGCTGACGAACTCGATGATCTGGTACCCGAGCGATTCCGCCGCCAAGTCGGGCCGCCAGAACGCCCCGACGACGAAGATCAGCCCCACGATCAAGGAGATCATCGCCGCCACGAGTTGGCTCTTCACGAGGCTCGAAACGTACAAGCCGATGGCCAGAAACATCGCCCCGGCGAAGAACGCGCCGATGTACGATGTCACCACCGGCCACGAGTCGATGCGCGCACGGCCCGTGGCCCAATCGATGTCGAGTAACACCGGCAAATACGCCACCGTCGGTATCCAGAGCGTGACGTAAAACATCAGGCACGCGATGTACTTGCCCGCCACCACCTGCCAGTCGCGGATCGGTGCGGTCATCAGCAGTTCGAGCGTGCCGGTGCCGCGTTCTTCGGCGAGTAATCGCATCGTCAGGAGCGGGGGAATCAGCGAAAAGACGAGCCAGAATTTCTCGTCGCCGAGCAGGATTTGCATCGGATATTCGATGCCGCGCGTGCCCGATTGCGTGAGCAATTCGAGCGCTTTCCCGAACAGCATCCCCGTGACGAGCAGGAACACCGCGAGCGTGACGTACGCAATCGGCGACAGGAAATACGCGGTGAATTCGCGTTTGATCAGCGTGCAGAGTGGTCGCATGGGGTCTATCGTGTGGGTCGGGTGTGCGCTAAATGCCTTCTTGACCGGTCAGGTGAATGAAGACTTCCTCGAGGCTACGGTTGCCGTGCCGCTGACGCAGATCGGCGAGCGTGCCATTCGC
>JAYSKW010000348.1:0-1854 GCA_043726085.1 Limnoglobus sp. | reverse complement strand
ACGTCACGGATCGCCGACGACTCCATCGAATTCGTCTCGCGAATCCAAGAGGAAACGACTCTCATCGCGGACGGATTCGGAGTGGAGTCCGACCAGTTTCAGGAGTTGCTTGCAGACCAGATCATTGCGCGTAGCGGCTCGGCGTGGTTCTCTGGACTCGTTCGCAAAATGACGACGAACAACGTGCCGAAAGAAGTGCGGATCCGTCGCCTGACCCCAAGTATCACAGGCGGTAAATTCCGGTTCCGCGCAACGCCCGGCACTCGCCTACTGGTACGCCAGTTGGAGCAATTCCCGAACGGCGATCACGATGACGGCCCGGACGGTCTGGAGTACGCGCAACGGCTCGGTAACGAACTCTGGAACGCGGGCAAGGCCGAATACGGTGCGGATTATGCCTCTCTTAAGCCGGAAAGTCGATGGTAAGCTTTGGCGTGCATGGCGGATGCATTGTTGCGGTCGATTACGGCGGAACAACCCCAGGCAATTCGCCGCTCCATATCAACTAATCCCAGAGGTGCGACTATGCGAATGCCATTGATTACCCGATTCACGAACGCCTACCGCGCCTTGATGAATCGGCCAGATGCGGCCAATTACCCGTTCCTCGGCCAGCAATCGCAACCGAACCCTTTCGCGAACGAATTGCGTGCTCAGCCGTACGCCTATTCCCCATACATCAATGCGCAAGACCTCGATAATTTCGCCGGTGAAAACAACGAGATGCGTGCGCATTACCTGAACCTGCACGCGAAAGAGCCGTCGGTTCGCACCGCAATTGAGGGGAAGGTTGCCGCGATTGCGTCGCTCGACGTGGCCGTGCTGCCCGAGGATAAAGACAACCCGAAAGATTGCCGCGCCGCCGAGTTCGTGAAGTGGACAATATCGAATACCCCGCACGGCTGGGACGGGCTGGCTTCCAAAGTAGCAAAACCGTCGTTGCTTCTCGGACATTCGGTTACCGACATCGTGATGGCACCCGTCGAGTACCATGCGAAGTGGGGCGGGTTGTGGGGCGTCCGCGCGTGCATGTCGAAAGACCCGACGAATATCAGTTTGCAAATCGACGAGTATCGTGAGGTTCGGCAAGTCGTATCGCGAGTACGGGGTATCGAGTACCACGACCCGCGAAAGTTTATTCTCTTTTCAAACGCGGCATTGTTCGAGAACCCGTTTGGCCAAAGTGACATGCGGGCCGCTTACCGGTCGTGCGTGCTGATCGACGACGCCTATAAGTTATGGGCAGTCGCGATCAAGGTGTACTCGGCACCGATCGTCCACGGCAAGTACGCCAAGGCAGAAAACCGCACGCTGCTCGAACGGGCGATGCAGGGGCTGCGAAGCGGGGGCTGGCTGTCGTCTCATAAAGACGATGACATTCAAATCCTGAACATGGCAAACGCCGTGAATTTTCAGGCGTTCGAAAGCAAAATCAATAAGCTCCGCGAAGAAATCTTTCTTGTCATTCGCGGGTCGTACCTGCCGTTCCTCGAAGGGTCTGGCGGCAACAACACCGGCAATACCGTCGTATCGAAGAACGTGTCGAACGATAGTGAATATCTGCTTGCGAAGGCCGTGGCCCGCGCCCTGACTTCGCAGTTAGTCCCGGCAATCGTCATCCCGAATTTCGGCCCGGATGTCGGGATGCCGAAGATCGTTCTGGGCGGCACGAACTGGGGCGAAACGGGGCAACAGCTGGACGTGGCGAAGCGGGTGTACGCGGACTTCAAACTACCCCTTTCGAAGAAGTACATCTACGAAATCTCGCAGATGCCGCCGCCGTCAGACGACGATGATGCGATCAATCCGCCCGCAGAACAGCAGCCGCAACCACCCGGAATGGGCGGAGCCGCG
>JAYSKW010000347.1:0-11407 GCA_043726085.1 Limnoglobus sp. | reverse complement strand
GATGGCTCGAAGCACACGCCATTCGGTTCGGGTGGCGGCAAGAAGTTGGCGAACGAAATCGGCGTGCCATTCCTCGGGGAAATCCCGATCGATCAGATGGTGTCCACGTGCGGCGATAGCGGCGAACCGATCGTGCGAAAGCACCCGGAACATGCGGTGTCGAAGGCGTACATCGAACTCGCAGCCACGATGTTGCGCGAAGTGCCAAAACTGGCCGTGGGCGGATTACCGGCAGTCGATTTGGGTTGATCGTTCGAGGCGAGAAATCAAAAGAGGAGAGAACATTATCTGTTCTCTCCTCTTTTGTTTTTCTCTACATTCATTTCTTGGTATGGTTCAAAAAACGGTGTTTTTGGGTAGCAGGGGCGACCTTCGTTCTTGATTCTCTGGTAGCTGTAGGTCTTTAGCCTGCACGGGGGCAAATACCCTCAAAACCAGTCGTAGCGAGTCTTCGAGACGCGACGCGATCAGCCACAACGGTCATTCCGGGCGTACGAACCGTCGTGTTTCGCAGACTCACCACGACCCTCAGCGATTGCTCGTGGCAAACGCAGGCAAAGACCTGCGGCTACCAGAATTGGCATGACGCGGACACTGCTAACCAGGTTTGAACCATCCCCATTTCTTAATGATTGAACAAGAACGCGGGGCTGTTCAGCAGCGCCCACGTGAGATCTTGGGCACCGAGAATCCGTGCGTCGCTCGGTGGCACTTTCGCGGCTTCGCCAGCGAACATTCGGTACTCGTTGTCTTGCGCGAGGTAGCGGTTACGAATGTCGGCCACTTGTGCGGGCGTTCGCTTCTCGGGTGCGATCTCGAGCATCGCGGACAAGTCGGCGGGCACGGGCGATGACAGCCGGATTCCCTTGTCGCTCGTCACGGACAAGCGGAATCGGCCGATGTTGTGCGACGTCCCGAAATGCTGGTCGAGCGTGAATGTCAACTGCGTGCCTTCCTTCGCGGCAACCGCACCTTGAATCGGGAACACCGCCGTGTGGGCGACGCCGAACTGTGGGGCGATGGCCCAACCCGTAGTCGGGTTGTTGTCGATTGCGTTCTGGATCGGGAACGTGTCTTGCGCGAACGTCGCTTGTGCGTTGGCGAACTTCACCGGCTTCGCCTTCTCATCGGCCTTCGCCAGCGACTTGTGCGTGGCTTTGAATTCCTGAAGGACGAAGTTCCCGTTCGCGGCTCGCCCCGGCCCCTTCGCGGGCAGACTCGGATCGGGTAGCACTTCGAGGCGAACGCCGGTGATCGTTGCGAGTTTCGTGTCCGCAACGATCGTGTACAGTTCGACCGTGTCGGTTTTCCCACTGACGAGCAACGACATATCCGGCTGTTTGGCGAAAGTCGCGCCGCTCTTCGCGGTGAACTTCGTGGGATCGAGAACGGTCCAGGTTGGCGATTTCTGATCGCGCAGGCTCGTCTCCCACGTCTTTTGTTTGTCGTCGATGAGCTTCTTGTAAACCTCGAACGCTTCGGCCTTCTTGCGATGTTCTGCGATGAGTAACAAGTGGTCCGGCCCCGCGCCCCGCATCGCCACGATGCCGGTTTCGATCTCCGCCTTCGTCGGGTGACGGTTCAGCACCGATAGGTACACTTCTTCGACGACCTTAGCATCGTCTTTTTCTTTCATCGTGAACTTCGCGATGTGGTTGTTCGGGTCGTGAACGGCATCGCCTACGACCGGCCCGGACACGAACGCCAGGATCGGCCCTAGCATCATGCCGCTCGAACGCTCGCACTCGCAGGCGCTTTCGCGAACCGGCTTGCCGAGCAGATCGAGGAACCCGCCGGGTAGTTCGATATTGCTATCGAGAAGTTGTGCGGCCCGCGCACCGACTGGCATCCCCGGCAGGTGCGTTACGCTACCCGTCGTCTTATACACCGCATCGTAAAGTGCCTCCGCCGGGAGTCGCCGCGCGATGGCATGGGAGAAGTTCGTTTCGTCGTCCTTGTTCCATTTATTCGACACGATTGACAGTTGATACGTCCGCGTCTTGCAGATCGTCTTGATCAGTTTTTGCACGTCGAAATTCGACTTCACGAAATCTTCGGTCAGCTTCTCGAGCAGTTCCGGATTCGTCGCCGGGTTGCCCGCACGGATGTCATCGACTGGCTCGATGATGCCGACGCCGAGCATGTAACTCCAGACGCGGTTGACGTAGCTGCGCGCGAAGTACGGATTCTTCGCGGAGGTAATCCACTTCGCCATCTGGGCACGGCGCGAACCCTCGGCCTTCACCTCTTCGGCATGGGTGAACGGGAACTTCGGCGGCGCGACGAGGTTCGTGCGGGCGTGTTTCACGTCGCCGGTTTTCGCGTCTTCGATGATCTCGACGAGCGGCGTGGCCCCTTCGACGGCCGTACCGCCGATGCGCTGGCCCTTGTACTTCGGGTCTTCGCGGCGTGTGATTTGCGCGAAGTACGCACCGATCTGGTAGTACTGGTCTTGCGTCCATTTCTCGAACGGGTGATCGTGGCACTTGTTGCAGTTGAAGCGAATCGCGAGGAACAACTGCGTGGTGTTTTCCATCACGGCATCGGGGTCGCGTAGCGTCTTGAAGTACGCCGCCGGCGGGTTGTCCAAGTTCGAGCCTTGGGCAGTCAGGATCTCGTTCGCGAACTTGTCGTACGGCATGTTCTTTGCCACCGCGTCGCGGATCCATTTGCGAAGTGCGGTCGCGCCGTTGTCGCCGAGGAACTTCCGGTTGACCTGCATCATGTCGGCCCATTTATTCGTCCATTGCTCGATGTAGGCATCGCTGCCGACGAGCTTGTCGATGAGTGCTTCGCGCTTGTCTTTCGATGGTTTCGCGTCCGCGAGGAAGGCACGCACTTCATCCGATGTCGGCGGCAAACCGGTGATATCGATCGTGACGCGGCGGATGAATTCGGAGTCGTCGCACAGGCCGCTGAGTTGGATTTTCATCTTCTGGAGTTTCGCATCGACGAGCTGATCGATTGGGCTATACACCGGTTGTGGCATCCAAACGAACGTCGAGCGATCTCCCATCACAACGACGGTCGAAGCGGCATATGCACCTTCGTAGCGAGCCAACATCGTCGTTTCGCCGCGGCGGATACTCGTCGTCAGGCCCGATTTGTCGATGGTTGCGACTTCCGTATTGCTGCTTTCGATGAACGTCTCGGCAGAGACATCGCGAGTTTTGCCATCGGTGTAAGTCGCGATGATCGAAAATTGCTGCTTCATGCCGATAACGGGCAAAGATGGGTTTTTCGGGAACAACTCGATCGACGCGACTTTCGGTGCGGTCAGATCGAGTTTCACGCCGTCGGCAATCCACGCTTTGACGAGGTCGTACGTCGGGTCGCCGGGTTGCCAGACAACGCCGCCCACGTGCGGGACGGTGCCCGCAGGTTTCATCAGCATCAGCGAGCGATCCGGTGCCGCCCGATTGAACCGTCGCCCTTCGAGATCGTCGGTGAGCGAGCGATGGTCGAAGATCGGGTCGTAGCCGCGCAGGCTGAGTTTGAAGCCGTTCTTGCCTTGAGCACTGCCGTGGCAGGTGCCCGCGTTGCAACCGAGCTTCGAGAGCACGGGTTGTACATCGCGCACGAAGCTGACTTTCGGCGCGACGGTTTGATTCGCAACCGCAACGGGTACCTTCGCGGTTTGGCCGTTGAAACTCACGGTCAGTTCGCCTTTGCCATCGGCCACCGGGCGGACTTGCCCGCTTGCCGAGACTTTCACTGCCGTGGGTGCGGTCACCTTCGCCAACCGCGTGACATCGACCATGTCGCCCGATTGCAAATGTGCCGTCACGTTGAGTTGAGCATACGCGAACGGGTCGCCGAGCGCGATCGTTGCAGGCTTGGTTTCGATCTTCAAAACCGTTGCGTTCGCGGGCAGTTTTTCGGCATCGTCGGCTGCGATCGACCACCCCGCCATCGTGGCAAGTGTTGCAATCGCGAGGAGGAAAGTACGTCGCATGGTGTCGTTCCAGAGAGGTCGTGTGTGGGGGAGTTCGCGATGACTGTTGCCTACTTCGAGGCCTTTTTCTCGTCGATTGTTGTGACGGCGAACTCTTTCAGCAGTTTGCCCGTGACCGTGTCGTGGAGCCAGATCTTTCCGTCGAACCCCGCCGAAGCGAGGACTTTGCCATCGGCTTTCCAGGCGACGGTGTAAGCGGGTGTCGTTGCGTTTTCGAGGACGAGCTTCTTACCGGTGTCGGTGTCGAGGATGCGAATTTCACCCTTGCCATCGAGGCTGCTTGCGGCGGCGAACCGCTTGCCATCCGCGTTAAACTTCGCGGTGGAGATGCGGCCCGGCATCGCCTCGAACTGCTTGACTTTGTTGGAATCGTCGCCGATCTCGCGCTTCACTTCGCGGTGCATTTTGTAGAGCCGCGTGATGCCATCCGAACCGGCCACGAGCAATTCATCGTAGATGTTCGGCTTCGCACCGGGTGTATCGGCAGGGATCTTTTGCATTGTCTTCGCTGGCATCGGTCGGCGGTCAATCGCCATCAAGCCGCCCTTCAACGCACCGGGAGTAATGCTCGTGATGTTATCCACGAAGCGCTGCGTGGGAACGTCGGTCAGCTTCATCGTCATGTCGCGGCCAATCGACGCGAGGTACAAACCATCTTGCGAAAATGCGGTGCCGAGAACCCAGTCCGAGTGCGTACCCATTTGCAGGACTTGCTTGCCGGTAAGCGTGTCGATGGCTCGTACGGTGTTGTCCGCACAGCCGAAGGCGACGATCTTGCCATCGGGCGACCAACTGACGCCGAACAGCGTATCGAACGTCAGCGGGCTGGAAACTTGCAGTTTTTGCTTCGCCACGTCCCAGATCTGGATTTCGCCGAAGCGGCCCGGCGAACCGCCCGCCACCGCCAACCGCTTGCCATCCGGAGAAAACGCGAGCGATTGCACCCGCTCCGATTCGCCGACGAGCCGCGAGACCGCACCGCTACCGTCGGCTTTGTGAACGATGACTTCGTGATAGCCCGTTGCGGCGAGGTATTGGCCATCGGGCGAAAACGCGAGCGATGTCACCACGGGCAACGCCAAGTAAACCGGCGGGTGGGCGGTATCGACGAGGACCGCCTTCGCCGATGCGGGCGTATCGTCTTTCGCGCCTTCCTTCACCCAACGCTCGACGAGTTGAATCTGAATCGAGGGCAGGGCGTCGCGGCCCTTCGGCATTTCGTGGCTGCCGTCTTTCAGCACGCGAATTTCCTGCACGAGGTAACTTGCATCGGGATTTCCAGGCACAATCGTCGGCTTGCCGGTCTCGCCCGGTTTCAGGATCGACGCATACTCGGTCATCACGTAACCGCCCTGCGTCTTGGCCGGTTGATGGCAGCCTTGGCAGTTCTGTTGCAGGATCGGGCGAATGTCTTTGAAGAAACTGACGGGGCCATCGTTGGCCACTGGCTTAATCGGCTGTCCCGAAGCGATAGAAGTCATCACTCCAACGAACGCCACAGAAATAGCTAGACAGTGAAATTGCATCAGTGACTCAGCAGGGGAAGAGGCAGGCGTTTTATACAATCCGGCAGAATCATAGTTTATCAGAACGACAGGGGGCGAATCAAATGGATTTTGCGAGAATTGTTCGGGCACCTCGTGAATGCCCGTGACGAATGCAAGATCTTACCCGTTCATCGCGAAATTCGGCATGGTTCCAATCGCGGTGATGTTGGGTAGCAGAAAAGTGGTTCCGCCACTTCCCACCCCCATCCCCAAACTCACTCCCAAATTTCGGAATCAACCTAACACAGCAATGACTTACGTCCGATTTTGACCGATTCCAATCACGCGGGAACCACTATTTCGGTGGCCATTTTCGGCAAAACTGCGACCTCGCTTTTAACCATGCCCGAAATTACCGTTCACCAGCAGTGCCCACCAGGCGATTTTGCAGGCGACGTGAATTCCCTGATCGACGTGAATGTTGAAAAACTTCTCGCATTTTGCCAAATCGACGAACCAGTGGATGACCGTCTCCGCAATTGCGAACGTCGTGGCCGTGAGCATGTCGTAGCCGAACCAACGGATGACGACGCCGACCGCCATGCCGTGTAAAAGTGCGTGTGCGCTCAGCCAGTAGAACCACGGAACCGACTTTTGCAGCGGGTGGTTGGCACGTCGACACTTACAAACCGCCATGGCATCGCCCTGAAGGGCGTAGTCCATGAGTGCGTGACAGGCGATTAGAAAGAACAGCATGATGGAGTTCATCCTGCAACGATAATTGAGCGATTTGATCGGTGTATCCGATTCCACTCGAAGATGCGAGTGGAATTTCGGTCGATTTGCCAATGTACGTGTTAAGCGATGGGTCTGGCTGGACTTTCGAGCGAAAAGCGAGGCTGCGACGCTTTCATCGCAACCCCAGACAAACGATTTACTTCTTGTCTTTCTCTTTCTCGAGTTCGACGAGCTTCGCGTCTTTCGTGCCTTTCTGGATTTCCTTGATTGCAGCCTCTGCTTCGGCTTTGGTCTTGAAACTGCCGTTCGAGGCACCGACGACGTTGCCGTTCTTTGCTTTCAGCCGAAACCGCTGTTCTTTCTTATTGTCTTCGTACATCTCAAACGTGTACTTGGAGATGTCTTCTTGGAAATTGCCGACCATCTTCGTGCAGTCGGCTTTCTTGCCGTAGCCCTGACCAGAGGTGGCGACGATCGCTCCTTCGCCGTCCTTCAAACGCCATCGGAACTCGTCCTTGGCATCTTGGTAAACCTCGAACGACATCTTCTTGTCTGCGGCCGAACTCATGCTAGCCACAGACAACGCAACCACAACCGCCAACCAAACGCGACGTGTGAACATCAGAGCCTCACGGAGAACGGGAGTAGGGATTGAAACCACTTCGATCGTACTCGTAATTTCTGAACATTACAAACGATCTCCCTCGAAATCATTCCTTTTTCGCTTCCAGATCGACTTGTGCGGCGTCGAGCACTTCGCCGGTCGAGTCGTTTTGCACGAACGCGACGAGCTTCAAATTCTTGAGTTCCAGTGGGCGGTCGGCACGCGGTAACTCGTTTTCCTTGCTAGAGTCTTCGAGATACTTCGTCAACTTCTCGCGGATGTCCGCAGCACTAATCGTCACCGAATGTTCGGCGGTCGCTTTCGTCAGCGCGAAGCCTTTGCCGCCCGGTAACGAACGCACGATGTGCTGATGGTACCGCATTCCGTTACCGCCGAAGTAACGCACGCGATCTTCAAACACGGCGAAGCGAAGGAACATTTGCTCGCTCGGTTTTTCGAGGTCGGCAATCGCCGCCTTAACCACGAAGCCCTTCGGGTCGGCTGCAACTGTCAGAGTCAGTTTGACTGCGGTCGGTTTTTCGAGTTCTTCTTCGATCTTTTCGCGAAGTGCCGCGTAAATGTCCTTCGCGGACTCGGCTGTGGTGTCGTCGGTAATGCGTACGGCGGGCTTGCCGTTGACGAATGCGAAAGTCCCCGTTTTCACTTTGGCCACGTAGAAGTTGACGCGCAAAATCGTGTCGGGGTTCGTGAGCGGATCGGATGCGTTCGCGAGGTTCATGTGGTAAGTCAGCGCGATCGCATCGCTCGGTTTGTACGCCCGCAGCACGCCGTCTCGTGCGAGATCGAACCCCGCACTCTGGGTTAATTCCGCCGATGAAAACATTTCGACGAGCGCGACGCGGTTGCTCTTCGCCTTCCGTCCTTTGAATTCCTCGATCTTGTAAGAAGGGTTTTTCTTCGCGTAATCCAGATAGTCGCGGAGTTCGAGTTTGGCGATTTGGGCCAGGTATGGCTTCGCTTCGTCGGCCTTGTTCGACTTCGTGAGCGAACGAGCCAGCACATTGAGCACTTCCATGCGGGCCATCGATTCATCGTCGTCGGTCAGCATCCGTTCGGCTTTTCGGGCTTGTGCCAAGGCGATTTCGGCGTAACCCTCCTGATCGGCAAGCAGCCCCGCGAACTTCAGGGTCGTGGCACGTTCCCAGCGAGGGCCGTAGCTCGCCGACAGCTTCATGACGCGATCGACCATACCGCGAACCTCGTCCGGCTTGAGTTTCTTCACTGCGGCTTGTGCCAGCACTTTCAGCGACGCATCGTAAACCTCTTGCGGTTCGTCGGTCTGCGTCAACGACTCACGGACCAAGTTGAAGCCATCGATTTTCTTCAACGTACTCGGTCGTAATTCGGTCAGTTCGAGTGCCGTACCCTGATTCAAAGAGCCGGTGATTTTCTTGCCGTCTTTCGCGACAATGCCATCGAAACTGAACACGATGGAATCGATCAGCAAGGTGAATTTCAGGTTATCATCGACGACTTTAACATCGGCGAACTTCGGTTCCTTGTTGAACTGCGCGGTCGAGTCGATGTAATCCGCCGCCCATTTCCCATCGGTTTGCGTGAAGGAAATCAACACCAAGATCGGCTGACGCTCCGAACGCAGCGTGAGCTTCCACGAACCGGTGGGGGCATCGGCGGCGATTGTTAAAATTGTCGTTAGAAAGAACAGCACGAAACCAGTCAGAAGGCGCGGCATCGGGTGGCCCTTTCAGGAAAGCGGCGGGAATTCGGCACGAATCTGCTCTGCATTACGGTACGTTTTCGCAATCGCACGGGCAACCTGTTGCCCGGCCCGCTTGCCATCGAGCATGATGGGATGATGCAACATCACGATGGCATCGTGTGCGATATTTGCGCACAGCAGCGTGCCAATCGCACGGAATCGCGAGGGCGCACGACTGCGATGCAACGCCTTGAAACCGGCATCAAACGCTACGCCTTCCGCACGCATCGCCTTCACGAACAGATCGCGGGACATGCCAAATGCGGTGGCATCGAACTCGAAGCCGATTTTGTACAAACCATCGCCCGGCAACATTCGCAGCCCAGGCACATCGACTGCGAGCAACTGCATTCCGCAGAGTCGCGTTTCAACTTCCGCCGTAAGCGATTCCAGTTGTGGTAGCAGCACGGCGGCCTGTAATTCGCTGAGTGCAGCCCATTGTTGCACGCCGCGGTTGAGCCACAGTTTCGCCCGCTGGAACGTTTTTTCATTCGGAAACAACATCGCGCCGCCGCGCCCGGCCGTCAGGATTTTCGAGCCGCCGAAGCTCAGCGTCCGGATGTCCGCCACGATCGCTTTCGGTTCCTGCGCATCGTTCGCAGCTGGCGATTGTGCGGCATCTTCGATCACCGCGATTCGTTCGTTTTTCGCCCAAATTACGACGTCATCGATCGGTGCAAACCCACCGTGAATGTGCGAAAGGAGCACGGCTTTCGTTGCAGGCGAACGTGCGGCATCCAGTTGTGCGGGGTCGAAGTTCGCGTTCGTTTCGCAGATGTCGACGAGTACCGGCTTCGCGCCGATCGCGATGATGCTCAGGAAGTTCGATTCGTACTCGTACGCCGCCATAATGACTTCATCGCCGGGGCCAACGCCCACCGCACGCAGTGCCGTTTCCACGGCCAGTGTGCCACTGGCGCACGTCAGCGCGTGGGGTACGCGGTAGCGCACGGCTAACCGGGTTTCGAGGTCATTCACACGAGGGCCGTGATACTGCCCCCAGCCGCCATCGGCGTACGCGGCCAACAGTGCGTCGCGTACGGCGGGGCGTTCGGGTGGCCACGGTGGCGGGCCGTTAGCGAATGTCGCGTGGCCGCCCAGGATCGCCGGTGTGTCGTCGTTCATGCGGAAACCGAGTGAGAGTGATCGAGATGGGCGGTATCACCCTTCGACTATGATTATCCGTAGTTTCACCGCCAGTCACCACAATGGTAGAAATGATGACCGCAACACATACCTCTGCGAGCGGGCACGATTTGACTCGTCCGTCTGCGGAGCAAATTTCACAGCTGGCAAAGGGGCTTTCGCCCGAAGAGCGTCGCGTGCTGTTGCACCAGGGCACCGAGCCTGCGTTTTGCGGTGGGTTGCTCAAGCAGAAAGAAGTGGGCGTTTACCACTGTCGGCTGTGCAATCTGCCGTTGTTTCGCTCGAACGCCAAGTTCGAATCGGGCACCGGCTGGCCGAGTTTCTTCGCTCCTTACGATATTGAACACGTCGCGTGTATCGTCGACGATAGCCACGGGATGGTTCGCACCGAAATTCGCTGTGCCCGTTGCGATAGTCACCTCGGCCACGTTTTCCCTGATGGCCCCCGACCGACGGGCCAACGTTACTGTTTGAACTCGGTTTCGCTCGCTTTTGTTGCGGGAGAATCGACGTAAGTCGGAATTGCGGACGTTCCAAAATCGCTTTTTTGCCATTTTCGCGTCTCAAAATGCCACTTTGGGATCGCAAATTACGGATGTGTTTGCGGGCGGTTGGCCGGATCTCGAACTCGTATCGTGGGTTACGTCGAGTACCATTCGATTGGCACTCACCGCAACTCGCGCCCTAAAATCGACCGAGTGAGACATAAAATCGACCGGACGCGACAATTCTATGTCATTTGCGCGCACTTCTATGTCATTTGGCGACAATTCCATGTCACTCCGTGCACGACGCGAAATCCGACTTACGTCAAATCGCCTGCGATTGTTTGACTATCCGTAATTGGATGGGTTCGGCGAATCCATCGCATTATCCGCCCATGACTTTCGCGAGGACTTCCTCGCCGGTCATTCGGAAGGCGGCTTTGTGCGGGCAGGCTCGCACGCAGAACGGGTCGGTGTCGTCGGGCACCAAGTCCTGGCACTTGTCGCAGTTGATTGCTTTCGTTGGCAGCGTGTAAAGCGTCTGCGTCGTTTGTTTCGGCGGCAACTGGATCGAGCCGTACGGGCAGTTGCGTTCGCACAAACCGCACTGGATGCAGTGGTTCTCGATCTTGATTTGCAGCGAAGTACCCGAGCGGTGGATCGCATCGACGGGGCAGCCGTCCATGCAGTACGGCTTGTTGCACGACCGGCACGATGCGGCGACGAGGTAATCGCCGAAGCGATTGCCTTCGCGCAAGAGCCGCGAGTAACCGTCGCCATGAACGTCGGCACACGCCTTGGTGCATTCGTCGCAGCGCGTGCAACTCTTGAGGTCGAGCATCATCAGGAAGCGGCCCTGATACAACCCTTGGTTCAAGAAATCGCCGAGGATGTCGCTCTCGATCGGTTTCGGCGTCCGGTTCCGCGCGAGGTGCCGCGTCCGCGCCTCTTGCAGTTTGCGTTCGACGCTCGGGAACAAATTCCGCATCTCGTTGAACAGGCTTTTCGGTATCCGAATCGCCTCGACGGTATCGAGTGCCGTCACGGTGGCAGTGCGTCGACCATCTTCTTCGAGCATCGCGATTTCACCGAAATACTCGTCCTCGGTCTGCCGGTTCAACACGACTTCACGGCCATCGATGTCCTGGGTAATCTTCACCGAGCCGAGTCGGATGATGTAAAAATCTTTCGCTCGTTCGCCTTGGCCGACGAGTCGCTCGTCGGGTTGCGTACGCCGTAGCGTGGCACGGT
>JAYSKW010000346.1:0-4297 GCA_043726085.1 Limnoglobus sp. | reverse complement strand
GCACTCGTATACGACAAGTGGGCGTTGTATCCGATTTTGTATCCGACTTCGCCCGTTGGTGGCAAGAGACTCGTGGTCAAGATAGACTGCCTAACTTGTTGACTGGTAATTGTTTGCGTCGAAATAAGTGAAGGAGGTCTTCAAGAGGGTGCAGTGTCCCGGCGCCTCCATTTTTCCAAGGGCTTGCGATACATCGCAAGCCCTTGCTGTTTTAAGTAGTTACGATTTTGTCATTCGCGTGTTTTAGGCTTTTTAGCAGATGGATTGAGTGAGGAAATACAACATTGCCTCACGGAGTACCCGTTTTGTCTAACCCCATGGCAATGTCGACTTCGCGTTTGCCGGCGAGTAATGACTTTACGGCGGCGTTCATTTGCAGTTCCGCGAGCGGGGCGGTCACTTTGCCGAATTCATCGACGGCGCGTTGCAATCGCTCGACATCGTCGCCGCCCATTGCGGTTCGCAGGGCATCAAGGACTGCGATGACACCCGCTCGTTCATTTGCGGGAAACGCATCGCCGACGAGGGCGAGGGCTTTCTCCGCGTGTTTCAAATCGGCCTCGGCTTTGTTCTTCAATTCGATGAAGCGCCTCGCCCGGAAGTCCGAGTGCGCGTGCTCGACGCTTTCGAGAACGAGCGTTTCGACTTCGTCTTGCGACAGGCCGTGTGCCGCCTTCACTTCGACCGATGCCTGCTGCCCGCTACGCTGTTCCTTCGCGGTCACGGTTAACATGCCGTTGGCATCGACGAGGAACGTGACATCGACTTGCGCCATCTGCGCAAGCATTGGCGGGATGCCGGCGAGTTTGAACTGACCGAGCAAGCGACAGTCCTTTGTCAACTCGCGTTCGCCCTGATAGATGTTGACGATGATCGCGGTCTGATTGTCCGCAGCCGTCGTGTACCGCGTCGTTTCGCGGCACGGCACCGTCGTGTTCCGGTGGATAAGCTTATCGACGACACCACCGAGCGTTTCGATACCGAGTGACAGCGGTACGACGTCGAGCAACAGCATGTCGCGTCGGCCGCTCGTAAGGATGTCCGCCTGCACGGCGGCCCCCATTGCGACGACTTCATCGGGGTTCAGTTCCGAGTGTGGTGTACGGCCAAAGAACTCGCCGACGCGTTGCCGAACGTACGGGATTCGCGTCGATCCGCCGACTAGTACGACTTCGTCGATCTGCTTCGTGGTGAGTTGCGCATCGCGTAACGCCAACCGGCATTTTTCGAGCGAACGATCGATGTGCGGTTTGAGCAACGCCTCGAATTCGGATCGGGTAAACGTCCGGGTATACTGCTTCAGCGGCAAATCGAATGTTGCGGTTTCGCTACTGGACAAGGCGATTTTGAGTTTCTCGGAGGCATCGCGGAGGTGTTGGAGTAACTCGGGTTCGCGGTTCGAGAGTTCGAGTTTTAACTCGGTCGCCACGACTTCGGCGATGGCACGATCGAAATCATCGCCGCCGAGGTACGTGTCGCCGTTGGTGCTGAGAACCTTGAACACGCCATCGGAAAGTGCGAGTATCGAGCAATCGAATGTACCGCCGCCGAGGTCGTAAACCGCCACGGTGCCGGTCGTTTTCGTGTGCAGTCCGTACGCCAGAGCGGCGGCAGTCGGTTCGTTGACGATGCGCAGAACATCGAGGCCCGCGATGCGGCCCGCATCGCGCGTCGCCTGCCGTTGGGCGTCATCGAAGTACGCGGGGACGGTAATCACTGCCTTCGTAGGGTTGCCCGCCCGCTTGCGGATTTCCTTCAGAATGATTGCGGAGAGTTCTTCGGGCGTGTGTTCCTTATCTCCAATCAAAACGCGAAGGACTTTGCGGCCGCCTTCGACTTCGCGTTCGACGATCTGTTGAGGGATGTGTTTCAATTGCCCTGCCAGGTCGGCGAGCGTGCGGCCCATCAGGCGTTTGACGCTGAAGATCGTGTGCGTCGGATCGGCAAGCGCGCGATCTTTTGCCGGTGTACCTACGAGCACGGTGCCATCGTCGTGGAAGCTAATGCAACTCGGAACGAGGGCGGCACCGCTCGCATCGCGAACGACGACCGGTCGCCCGTTCTCGACGTAGGCCGCTAAACTATATGTTGTGCCGAGATCGATCCCAACCACTTTCGATTCGCTCATGATTTCGCGTAGCTTCGCCTGGAGGAACGTTGACTTTGTCGCTATCCCTCATCTTAGTTAAACCGTAGACTGAATGGCGAAGCCCGTTGGATTCGGCGAACCCCTTTCGACGGTTTCGGCGTACTGCTGGCAGGCTTCCTCCGCCTCCAACGATTGAGATCGAACATGTATCGCTACCTACCAATGGCGTTGCTTTTCACGTTCCTTTTGACAGGATGTTCATCCGATAAAGCCATTCCTACCAACTCCACAGCAGACCAGACGAAGCCCGAAACGGCATCTACCCCCGACTGGTTTAGCGATGTGACGGCGGAGTCTGGCATCGATTTCACCTACAAAAATGGCGAAGAAGCGAACCATTTCGCGATCATCGAATCGCTCGGTGGCGGCGTGGCGCTGTTCGATTACGACAACGATGGCTTGCTCGACATCTTCTTCCCCGGCGGTGGTTTTTACGAGGGGAAAGTCGTTCGCGGCCATCCGTGTCGCATGTACAAGAACCTCGGGGGAATGAAGTTTAAGGACGTCACCGCTGAGGTTGGGCTAACCGGAAACTGGCAGTATTCCCACGGGGCGGCGGCGTTCGACTACGATAACGACGGCTACATCGATCTGCTAGTTACCGGTTACAATCGCTTGATTTTGTGGCACAACGAAGCCGACGGTAAAGGTTCGCGACGGTTTGTAGAAGTCACGAAGAAAGCAGGGCTGAACGACGCGCTCTGGAGTACGAGTTCTGCATGGGGCGACCTCGACGGCGATGGCTACGCCGACATTTACGTTGCTCATTACGGCGACTGGGGGTTCGATACCAACAATCCCGAATGCACCTACGATGGCAAAACCAGGGACGTCTGCCAGCCACGGAAATTCAAGCAACTGCCGCACAGCGTCTACCGCAACAATCGCGATGGCACCTTTACCGACATCACGGCGAAGCTGAAATTACGTACGGATGGCAAGGGAATTGGCGCGATCCTCTTCGACGCGAACGGCGATGGAAAGCCCGACATTTACGTTGCAAACGACACCGACGAGAACTTCCTTTACATCAATCGCACTAAGCCGGGTGGGGAAATTACACTCGAAGAACTCGGCATGAATGCCAGCGTGGCCCGCGACGATCGCGCGACTCCGAACGGCAGCATGGGCCTCGATATCGCCGACTACGACCGCGGCGGAAAGCCTTCGATTTTCGTGACGAATTACGAGCAAGAACTGCCGGCACTCTACAAAAACCGCTGCGAAGGCGATCGGATCACGTTCAACTATGCGACCACATCGGCGGGCATCGGAGTGATCGGTGCGATCTACGTCAGTTGGGGTACGGGCTTTGCCGACTTCGATCACGATGGCTGGGAAGATTTGTTCATCGCAAACGGGCACGCCATCCGCTTTCCCGTCGCGAAGTTTGGCCGCCAACAGCGACCGGTGCTCCTCAAAAATAGCGCGGGCAAGTTTACTCCCATCACCGACCGAGGTGGAAAATATTTCGCAGACAAGCACAATGCACGCGGTGCGGCGCTCGGCGACCTCGACAACGACGGTAAGACCGACATCGTGTTTAGCCATTTGAACGAACCGGTCGTCGTCGTGCAAAACGTATCTCCAGGTGGCAATCACTGGCTCGGAGTCGAATTAGTGGGGGCGAAACATCGCGATATTGTCGGTGCCAAGATCACTGTAGAATCGGCAAATGGGACTCAACATCGGTTCGTCAAAGGTGGAGCGAGTTACGGTTCGACGAACGATCCGCGGCACATCATCGGCCTGGGAGCGACGAGTACGGTTGGCAAAGTGAGCGTGGAATGGCCATCGGGTGCGAAGCAGGTATGGACGGATATTCCCGTCGATGGCTATTCGCGATTAACGGAAGGTGAAGCTAAAGCCACACAACGAAAGCCCGCACAATGACCGCGAAAGTGGAACCCTCCGAACGCTTATCGACGGGCCAGCGAATCGTTGCGCTCGGACTGCTCGCATTGCTCGGCTTAGGCGGTTGGCTGATCGTCGGCGAGCTCCGCGCCGGTTCGCGATTTCGTGCCGCAGTCACTGCCATCGAGAATGATGACGTCAAGGCGGCGCGCATTCTGTTGGATCAGGCATTGCTGAAATGGCCCGATAGCGGTGAGGTTCACTTTTATGCCGCACGTGCAGCCAGGCTTGATG
>JAYSKW010000345.1:0-3261 GCA_043726085.1 Limnoglobus sp. | reverse complement strand
TCTCGCCCTCTCGCTCCGCGAGAGGTAAGCGAGACTGGATTGCGTTGACGGCCGATACATTCGTTTACGATGGTTTTTGCAACCCTCTCGCGGTGCGAGAGGGTTACGTGGAAATCCTTCACGGCGTTGCCTGAAAGGTCATATGAACAACAGCGCACGGTTGGGGCGATGGGTGCTTGTCGCCGTCATCGTCGTTATCGCCCTGACCGAGTTGGCAGTGGTTGGTCTGAGCATCCTGGCCGGGACGTTCCGTGGCGGGCAGGTCGGTCGGGTGATACTAACCGCATGGCTGCTGTGGCAGGTTTGGGATGGGGCGAATTGGGCACGCTGGCTAACAGCGGGGCTGTTCCTCGCCGCCGCGTTCATCGGAGTTTTCGCGATATGTTCGCCGGACATCGTCAACGGGCGGCTCAAGGTAGTTGCCCTATTGGCCGGGTTCGGGGCCGTGTGTGTCGCGATTAGCGTCGGCCTGGCGTTGCCGTGTGTGGGGGCGTATCAGGCCGCTCGCCGTGAGGTTCCAGTCAGTGAGTGATAGTCACACCCGAACCGCGGCTGTTCTCGGTTACAAACTCTTTCACGGGTGCGATGGTTTCCCTCGCTAGCACGCTGGCGCGCTACTCTAACGGGATCGGATGGCTGGTTCGCCAATCCCGTTGGGTGCGGATCGAGTGCATGGAGTCGCGTTCGCGTAGGTTTGCTTTTTCGCCAGGCGGCAAAGGACTTCAAATGGGTATGCGGCTTGCGATCGGACTCGCGCTCCTCGCGCTGGGTGGATGTGGCGGGAGCGGGACTAGCAACACCGAGAAGCGTGTGGCCTTCACGGTCGCCGACTCGTGGCATGCGCCGCCGAGTTCGTCCGTCTTCTTGGCGCTCGACAAGGATCGATTCGCCTCGGTTATCGACACCCACCAAGCGGAGGCGCAGGCGGCGCTGGCCGACGTGCCGGTCAAGCAAATCGGTGCCGATGAGGCGACCCGCTTGGTCGGTCATCCGCTACCTGCCGGGGCGGTGTACGTTCTGCTCCGGGCTGTCGTGCTGTTCGAGGGCACCGGCACGTTCAGCGTCGGAGTCAGCGGCACCTCGGTGTATGTGCATCACGGCTGCCTCGGCCGCCGCCCAGCCTCAATGGGCCGCAAAGCATTGGTTGCGGTGCTGGCGTCAGTCCCCGAGACGGTGTACGCCAGTTGTTCGATGGCCGAGTAAATGGAGAGAGAAGGGCAAAGAATACCTGCCGTTCGCCCGCTACTACTTCCGGCTGACGAGGTAATCCGCCAGGGCGCTCAGGTCGCCGTCGTTAATTTTCTCCGGGCCGCTCGCCGGCATTCGGGACTGTGGCTTATGCGATTTGGGATTGCGAACATGATCGGCGAGCCACTGTTTCGTGCGTTCGAGATCGGCTCCCACCTTCGTGAGATCTGGCCCACTCATCGCACCACCAGGCCCGGACGGCCCGCCTCCGGTCTCTCCCAACTTGTGACAGCGCGCGCAGTTGTTGTCCGCGTATACCTTCTTGCCGACGGCGAATTCGGCTCCGCCGGGCAACTTGGCCAGCACTGTGGCATTATCCGGGGCACCCATCGGGGCACCGCCGCCCATCACTGGGGGAGGGGTTCCTCCGCCCCCGACCGTTTCGGCAGGCTTGGAGCAGCCCGCAACACAAAGGCACGCCGCTCCGACGAATAAAAGGAACATCCAGGCAGAACGCGCTCCACGGAATATCATCGCGATTCCCTTTCGAGTCGGGCATGCGGTATGCAGCGAAACCGGAAAAATATGGCACTTGTGGTGGAACCTAGAAATTAGAGGTGTCATCGACAAGGTTTCCGGCTTCACCCCGATCGTCCGGATTTGCGTGGGCGAATACTCGACGCAATGGATAATGACACGATCCCGAGCCGATGACAGTCGTGAGAGTTTAAAGTGGCAGAAGAACGCACGCACATGGAGAACCCGAATGCAATCGCGGACCCTGCGCGCGAGCCAATCGAAGTGGTTTGTGTTCCCCCTGCAAAACCGGTAGACGTTCCTGACGGGAATCCACCGAATACACATTCGGCTTGGTGGGAACTGTTTGCCGTTCTGGCGATCGGTATCATCCCGAATCTCATGGGTGCGATCTGTATGATCTACCACCCGATTCCGGTCGCACCCTATTGGTTGGATACACTTCAACTCGCCGCGATGACTGGCTGTTCGAGCTTCACAGTATTGTATCTCATGTGGCGAAGTGATTTGACGTGGAAACAGTTCGGCATCGTTCGGCCAAACAGGTGGGATGTTGTGGTGGGCATTGCGTTGCTCGTAGTCGACATCGCACTGATGCGGCAGATGCCCTCATCGTTTTACGACGCAGATCGTGCCGTTTTCGATTCGTTCCCGATCGCTCAAAGACCGGTCGAATTTCTCATGTCGTGCGTCAAATATACATTCTCGGGTTTCTCCGAGGAACTGATCACACGATGTTATCTCATCGCGCGACTTTCGCTACTGCTGCGCTCGAAAGCGACTGCAATACTCGTCGCGGCAATACTGTTCTCTTCATACCATGTCTACCAGGATTTCATTGGCGTCATCGGTACGCTCATGTTCGGTTTCCTGTACGGCACGGTATTCGTGTTTTATCGTCGCATTTGGCCACTCGTACTCGGTCATGTACTCTACAACATTCGCGCGGAGTATCTGGCAGGGCAGATTTAACGCCACGTCGATGTTCAACGCTTCCCAAGCTCGTTCATTTTCACTTCGCCGCGAACGATCGTGGCCATCGCGCGGCTCTTGACCTTCCAGCCGTGGAACGGGCTGTTGCGGCTCTTCGTTTGAAACGCATTCACGTCGATCGTCCACTCGACGTTCGGGTCGATTACGGTCACGTCGGCAATTTTCCCGATGGCCAAGCTGCCGCGGTCGATGCCGAGGATTTTCGCGGGGTTGATCGTCATTTTCTCGATCATCTGGTTCCAGGTGAGGTGACCCGGTTCGACGAGATGCGTCGTGCAAAGTGGCAAAAATGTCTCGAGGCCGATGATGCCGTTCGGCGTTTGGTCGAACTCGCGGGCTTTCTTTTCCGGTGCGTGCGGCGCGTGATCGGTGGCCAACACCGAGAGCGTGCCGTCTTTCAAACCGGCGAGGATGCCATCGACGTCGCGCTGCGTGCGAAGCGGCGGCGACATCTTGTAGTTGCTGTCGAACTTCGTGAGTTCCTTGTCGGTGAGGATGAAGTGATGCGGGCAGGCTTCGCCGCTACAACGGATGCCTTTGCGG
>JAYSKW010000344.1:0-2062 GCA_043726085.1 Limnoglobus sp. | reverse complement strand
GTCGCGGCTCGTTCCGCAAGCCGACGCCACGATGAAGGCGGGCAAGTGGGATCGCAGCAAGTTCGTCGGCACGCAAGTCACGGGTAAAACGCTCGGCGTCATCGGCCTCGGGCGCATCGGTCGCGAAGTCGCCAAACGCGCCGTCGGCCTCGAAATGAAGGTGCTTGCGTTCGATCCGTTCGTCACGCCGGAGAAGGTCGCCGAGATGGGTTACATGGCCGCCGCGAGCATCGAAGCGATGCTGCCGGAGGTCGATTATCTGACGATTCACGTACCGTTGACGAACGACACGAAGAGCCTGATCGGGGCGAATGAACTAGCCAAGATGAAGAAATCCGCGCGTGTGCTGAACGTGGCCCGCGGGGGAATCATCGACGAACAGGCGCTCGCCGACGCGCTGAAAGCGGGCACAATCGCGGGTGCGGGCATCGACGTGTTCACCGTCGAACCCGCCGTCGCAGACAACCCGCTTTTGACCGCGCCGAACATCGTACTCACGCCGCACCTCGGCGCATCGACCGTCGAAGCGCAAGAGAACGTCGCGATTGAGGCGGCGGAACTGATCGCCGATTTCCTGCTGAAAGGCATCGTGCTGAACGCGGTGAACATGGCCGCCGTCGACCGCAAGGAACTCGACGAGTTGCGGCAATACGTCGATCTCGCGCGCCGCCTCGGCATGTTGCACGCGCAGATGTGCCACGGACGAATCAAGAAAGTGATGCTGACCTACAAGGGCGATTTGGCGAGCCGCAAGACGCAACTGCTGACGTCTGCGTTCACGGCGGGGTTGCTCGAATCGCATATGGGCGGCGTGAATTTGGTGAATGCGGAAGTCATGGCGCGGGATCGCGGCATCGAAATTGTCGCATCGTCGTCGCCGAAGAAAGAAGACTTCGCATCGCTGATGCAAGCCGATGTCGAGACCGACAAAAAGACTTACACCGCAGCCGGTACGCTGTTCGGCAACCAGTATTTGCGGCTCGTTCGCCTCGGGCAGTTCCGCCTCGAAGCGTACCTCGATGGCTTGCTGTTCATCTTCAGCCACTACGACCGCCCCGGCGTCATCGGCTTTATGGGCAACACGTTCGGCAAGCACGGCGTCAACATCGGCGCGATGAACCTCGGCCGCCAAGCCCCCGGCGGCGAAGCCATCGGCGTCATGAACCTCGACGCGAACCCACCCGAAGCCGCCGTCGACGAAATTTTGCAACACGAGCACATCATTAGCGCGAGCGTCGTGAAACTCCCCGCCGAAGGCGAAACCCCGGCATGGCTCGGGTGAGAACGGCCGAACTGCGTCGAATTTTTGGAAACGGCCACGTCGCTGCGGTACAATGCAGTAGCTCTTTGCCGACATTGTTCTCGATTGACCGAACGTAGGTTGGCCACACGCTCTCCCTTTCTCGTTCGCGTGGCGGCTTGCGATTGCGACGATACTGAAACGGGCCGCGTTGCGCGGTCCCCTTAAGGAGAAGCACATGGCCACGGTTACGGCAATCCTCGACACCCTACGCAGTCAGATCGACGTTCAAGACTTCCGCAAACTCCATTGGGAAGGCAGTTTCGCCGACTACCTCGAGATCATTCTCAAGAACCCCGGCGTCACCCGCACTGCGTTCCAACGCCTGTACGACATGATCCTGTCGCACGGCACCGAAGACGTTTACGAGAACAAAGAGAAGCGGATCCGCTTCAAGTTCTTCACCGAGTTTGCCTCGCGGCACGGCGACGGCATCTATGGCCTCGACCGGCAACTCATGCAATTGGTGAACACCTTCAAGAGTGCCGCACTCGGTTACGGCACCGAACGCCGCGTGATTCTGCTCCACGGCCCCGTCGGTTCGGCAAAGTCGACGATCGCACGCCTACTAAAGCGCGGCCTCGAAGAATATTCGCGATCCGATGCCGGAATGCTCTACACATTCTCGTGGAAGAACCCCGATGGCAGCGGTTGGACCCGCGACCCGATGCACAGCGAGCCGCTGCAACTCGTGCCCGAAGACCAACGCGAATCGCTACTTGCCGTGCTGAATGAGCAGAGTACGAAGCCGTACCAATATTC
>JAYSKW010000343.1:0-2038 GCA_043726085.1 Limnoglobus sp. | reverse complement strand
GAAGCGCACGGCCCTGCTCGCGGAGTCGCAGCGCATCGCGACGGAGCTGAAGAAGCTGCCGCCGCCGAGCGCGGTGTACGCAGGCGACGTGCTCACGGGCACGGGGAACTTCGTCGGCACCGGCGCGAAGGGCGGCAAGCCGCGGCCGATCTTCCTCCTGGCACGCGGACAGGTGACGCAGCCGGGCCGCGAGATGCAACCCGGCGCACTCTCCGCGCTGAGCTTTCAGCCCGCGCGCTTTGCGCTGCCGCCGGAGGCGCCGGAGGGCGAGCGTCGCGCGGCGCTGGCGCGCTGGATCACCGATCCGCAGAATCCGCTGACCTGGCGAAGCATCGTGAACCGCGTGTGGCAGTATCACTTCGGGCGCGGCCTCGTCGATACGCCGAACGATTACGGCAAAATGGGCCAACTGCCATCGCACCCAGAGTTGCTCGATTTCCTCGCGAACGAGCTTCGCGAACATCAATCGCTGAAGAAATTGCACAAGACAATCGTTACCAGCGCGACGTATCGATTGTCTTCGGAATCGAACCCGGCGAATGAAAAAGTCGACTCGGAGAATCGCTATCTCTGGCGGCAGAACCGGCGGAAACTCGAAGCTGAGGCGATACGCGATTCGATCTTGCTCGCTGCGGGGAAACTCGACCTCAAAATGGGTGGCCCGAGCTTCCAGGATTTCATCGTCGAGAAGCCCGAGCATTCGCCGCATTACCTGTATCACCTCCACGACCCCGACGATGTGCGTTCGCATCGCCGTACGATTTACCGATTCGTAGTCCGGTCGCAACAGCAACCGTTCCTCGCCTCGCTCGACTGTGCGGACCCGTCGCTATCGGTGGACAAACGCAACCAAACGCTGACGCCGCAGCAGGCGCTGGCACTGCTCAACAACAACCTGAGCGTGGCAATGGCGAAGCATTTCGCCACCCGAGTCGAAGCTCTCGCCACCGACGATGCGGGCCGGATTCGAGCGGCATTCCAAATCGCCATCGGGCGGGAACCCACGGCGAAGGAGCGCGAAACGCTGGTCGCATTCGTGCAAAAACATGGCCTCGCCAACGGCTGCCGCGTGATACTGAACCTGAACGAGTTTGCCTTCGTGGATTAAATCATGGACCGTCGCGAGTTTCTGTCGCTGTCGTCGGCGAGCCTCGGTGGGATTGCGTTGGCGAGCATGACCGCGGGTGCGGTTCCGCACCATAAACCGCGTGCGAAGCGCGTCGTGCAATTGTTCATGGCGGGTGCTGCGAGCCACGTCGATCTCTTTGACTTCAAGCCCGAGTTAATCAAACGGCACGGGAAGGCGGCCGACTTCGGCGAACCGGTGGAGGCATTCCAAAACGGCCTCGGACCGTGGCTAAAACCGGTCTGGAATTTCAAACCGTACGGCAAAAGCGGCAAGCACCTCAGCGAGGCCGTCGCCCCGCTCGGCGATGTCGTCGACGACATGGCGTTCGTGCATAACGTCGTCGGCAAAACCGGCGTTCACTCGCAGGGCACGCTGTTGCAAACGACGGGGTTCAACCGCCCCGGTTTCCCCGGCATGGGTTGTTGGATCAGCTACGGCCTGGGCAGCGCAAACGACAATCTGCCGACGTTCGTCGTGCTTCCCGACCATCGCGGGTTGGCCTCTAATGGCACCAAAAACTGGGACTCCGCATTCCTGCCCGCACACCACCAGGGTTGTGCGATTTACCCCGGCACGAAGAACCCGATCGAAGACCTTTTCCCCAACGAACGTGCGAAGTTTATTACACGCGCCGCAGATGCGTCCGCGATCGATGTGCTCGCGAAAATGAACCGCGAACATGCGGCCACGCGCAGCGGCGACGACCGGCTTGATGCCCGCATCCGCAGTTACGAACTCGCCGCGAAAATGCAGCTCGCCGCACCGGAGGCGCTCGACATTACCAAGGAAACGAAAGAGACGCTGGCGCTCTACGGCCTCGATCATGGCCAGACGAAGTTCGATGTGGAAATCAACCCGATCGAGGAGATCGACGCCTTCGGCCGAAAGTGCCTCGTGGCGCGTCGGCTG
>JAYSKW010000342.1:0-6306 GCA_043726085.1 Limnoglobus sp. | reverse complement strand
TCCACTTGAAGATAACGTGTACGACAGTGGCGAATGGGTCGATTTCGCCTTGATTCCCAACGAACAGAGCATCGTGCCATCGAGCAGCAAAGGCGTCATCTCGGTGACGTTGCCCATTTCAGACCCAGGCACGCCGCCCAAACCGCAAATTTCCATCGTCGCGCCCGACCCCAACGCCAGCGAACTCGCCACCAGCAGCGGCATGTATCGCATCATGCGTAACGACGTCAATTTGCCCCAAACTTTAACCATCAACTACGCCTTCGACGAGACCGGCCTGACCGACCCCGCAACATTCTACGACGACTACACCGCGACATCCGGTGTCGGCGGTCTATCCTCCAGCGGCAGCATCACCTTCCCAGCCGGCGTCGCGATGATCGAAGTCAAACTCACCCCCGTCGACGATAGCAAACTGGGAATGACGAGCTGGCCAAGTTGAAGCTTCTATCAGGCAGCTTATATGTCGTGGATGCGACGAAGTCGCAGGCAGTGGTGTTTATTGTGGATAAGCAGAAGCCAACGATCACTGCGAAGCTCGACGATCTGATCCCCGTCAATGCAAATAACGACAACGGGTCGCCTTGGAAGCCCGGTCAGAAGTTTATTCCAACGAAGCGCGACTTCAATGCTACCAATTTGTTGGTCAATGATCCAGAACTCCGACTATTGAAGATAACGATCACTGGGGGGCTTGCTGGCATTCTCTACGTGGAAGATTTCGCACCAGCCGACGGGGCTGTCGACTTCTGGGAAGATCGGAAGAAGATGACGCATTTTACCGAAAAGGCAATCCCGGCCGGGCAGAACCCGTTTGTGATCACTATTTACGTTGAAGGAACGTACGAGTCCTTGGACATTCAAGACGTCAAAATTACGGTCGAGTACGTCCCAACACTGAATCCGTTACTCACGGTGTCTGATTGGGGATGGTTTACAGTCACACCCGTCATCAATTCGTTTGAAGCTATGATTCCTAACCCTAGCGTCACGTGGATCAACGGGGTCGATGGGAAGAAAGGGATGCAGGCAAGAAACCCCACTCTCCCAGTCGGGCAGCAAGATGGAATCACGTTCCTGGCTGATGTGATGACGACCGGTAATCAGCCGATCAAATATCTCAAAATGTCCTCGACGAGGTGAACGGAGCCAACGCGGATAGCCAATTCATGATCGGAATCACGATGAAAGATCCTGCCGGACCTGGCGAGCGTCTGTACAACTTGGTTCTGAACCCGACGAGTGGTGCCACGTTCCCTGTCCTCGATTCAAATAACACGAACCCGAATGCCGATCCGACATCCTTTTCGGGGCCCATCGCGTCTCAGAACCCCAGCAGCGCTATCTATGTGATTGCCGATTCTCCCAAAAATGCATTCGTGAATGGGGAGAACGTGAAGCAATTTGACCTTAATTAATTAAGATCGTAATTGAGATCCCGTAGCAATTTTAACGCCTTTTCCGATTATTTTGCACAAGGGCTTGCACACTCGAACGTTTGCGTTACACTATCGCAAAATCGTTCGTGTTGATGGATCGTCTCGATCTACCCGCGATCGCAATCGCCCTGTCCGGACTATAGGGAGTCGGTCGTATGAAACGTGCAATAGGGATTCTGGTCGCGATGGTGCTGTTACTCGGCAGCATTGGAGTGGCGAACGCTGCGCCGATTACGGTAACTTGGAATGGGCCAAGCGATGGTGATTTTCCGGCTTACGCTTCGATCTTCCCCGCCACTGAGATTAACTTTGCCGGATTTCAGGCCAATACCCTGACCTCCATCACGGGCCCTGGGTATGCCCACAATCACGGCGACACAAATGTCGTATTCACGATCGACCTCAATATCAACGGAACGTGGACGACCATCGATTCCTACACTCTCGATACTAACGATCACCTGCTTTCGGAGCGGACGACGGGTGGCCCCATCAATTTCTCTGGCGGAACGATCACCGGGATCCGTCTTACCGACGTTCCTGCAGTCGGTTTCGGCTATCACAACTTGACTTCCACGGAATTCAATTTCGACACTACGGCTTCCGCCGTTCCCGAACCGACCACGATGGCGATGCTCGGCATGGCCGCGTTCACCGCAGCAGGTCACTTCGGCTGGCGTCGTCGCAAACAAGCCGTTGTGGTGTAGTCGATCGACAAAATGGATGATCCAAGAACCTCGGGCAGTCGCCCGAGGTTCTTTCGTGCCGGAACCTTGCGATTAATAGTAGGTGTCGATGCGGGCACGCTTGTCCGCGTAGCGCGCGGCGGTCATTACTTCCAGGCTCTCGAACATCACGCGGCATTGCTCGTACCACGCGAACGCCCACCACAGGTTGTACCCGACCACGATGAGCATCACCGGTAGGCCGAACCACGCGAGGAGTAGTCGGTCGCCACCCGTTAAGGTGAAGCCGAGTATCATCGCAATTTCGAGCACCACGCCGATGATGACGAGCCAGAAGATGCGGTAGACGAACCGCAGCGCCAAGTAGCCCGCCTCGGGGTCTTTGCCTTCGATGCAATAGGCGTTGGTGATGATGCCGATCAATGAGAGCTTCGCAAATTCCAGCCCAGCTGCGAGCATCGGCCAGATCATCCAGACGATGTTGCCGATCGACGACGAGAACAAGATGTATGCGGGCAGGTGGGTGATGTAACTGAGGTTGTTGAACAGCCCGCTGAGGATGAGCGAACCGACGACCGCACTGGAATCGGACGTAAAGTGGAAGCCCGTCGTGTTCATGTTGATCATGTCCCCGGCACCGCGAACGAGAACGAACGTGACGGCGGAGTGGGCCAGCATCACGCATAACCCCGCGACTGCCATCGACCGCATCGCACGCGGCCCGGCACAACAGTAGGCGAAGCCGACGAACGTCAGCGGCCAGTGCAAACTGAGCACGAGCGTACAGAGATACAGCACCGGCAGAATGCCGCTCGGGCCGATCAGCGTCGACACGAAAAAGAGCAGGAAAAAGATCGGCGTGAGTGCCGAGGCCACCGCGCCGTACGCCATTAGCCGCATTCCGATCTTGGCGGGCTGCACGTACACGTCGATCGCGTCGAGCTTCCGCGCCTCCTTCTCCGAGTCGGTTTCGCGCCAACTCTTCTTCGGCTTGGTGGGGTCTCCCTCATCGTCGTCGTATTCTTCGTGTTCCTCGATCGGCTTGCCGCGCGTCGGCGGACGGCTGGCAGGGGGCGGGGCGGGGCGCGCCGTTACGGGGGGCGGGCTGACGGGAGCCACCGGACCGGCGGGCAACCCGAACGGCAACGGGATCTTGGCGGGCGGCTTCGGCGCGTTCGGGTTCTCCACGCTCAGCACGGTTTTGCACTTCGGGCAGCGGACCATCTCCGCGCCGTCGGGCAGCCGAAGCATCGACTGGCACGTCGGGCAGGTCACCATCATCGACATGCACATTCTCCGGTTCGCAATCGGGAAATCCGTTAACCTATCGTAACTTATGGTTAGCATTCCGAGACGCACAATTCTCGCGGTTCACTCAAGAATCAAATCCTTAGTACCAGCCGAGAAACCGGCCTGGGAAGCTCGTAGCGATCCGGTAATTTCTGCCGATTCCGTTAGCCGTACGGCCTGCGTACTCTATGCTTCGTCGTTCGTCACCGAACGGGTGACGATTCATACCGACCGCCCACTTATCTTCAATTTTGGTCTTCAAAATGGAACAATTGTCGCCCCAAGTCATGCACCGCCTCGTGTTCACGGTCCTGATGCAGCACCTTCCGGAATCGCAAAGCGCCCCCGCCTTGCACCTCCTTACCGAAGCGCTGAATCACAGTCAGAATCAAATTCGCGAACTCGCCGTCGTCGCGATCGCGGACATGCCAATCCCGGCGGTCAAACGGGTCGAAGCGCTCACTGCCGCGCTCCGCGATGTGTCGCCGCGCGTCCGCCGTCGTGCTGCCCGCGCCATCGGCGACCAAGGCCATGCCGCTCTCGCCGCACTGCCAATCTTAATCTCCGGCTTGAAAGACCCCGACTCCAGCGTACGCCGCGACTGTGCCGGTTCGCTCGGCCGATTAGGCCCGGCGGCCTACCCGTGCGTGCCGATGATCCTGCCGATGCTCGCCGACCACGATGTTCGCACGCGCTCGGTCGTGGCGGTCACTTTGAAGCGAATCGGTCGTGCCGCCGTACCGGGCCTCCTCAACGGTCTGATGTCGAACGACCCCGACATGCGTGGCCGCTGCATTACGCTCCTCAGCCAAATCGCCCCCGATGACGAGCGTGTGGTTCTCGCACTGCAAGCCGTGCAGCACGACGACGATGCCGACGTCCGCGGCCGAATCGACGAAGCGATGCTCGCCGTCCGCACGCCGATGCCAACCGGAATGCCGAAGCGCCACGCACTCCCACCCACCGACGTCAACACCCCCGCGCCCATCGGCACCCGCGCCATCGCCCATTCGCAACGCTAAAAGCATCGACAACCTCGAAAGCCCACCGACGACCGGTCGTGGGCTTTTTGCGTTGATAAGATAACCCCTCATTACAACCCGAGGGGCCTTTCCGATGCCGCATCCGTCGTTCGATCGTTCGCGATTGATCGTGAAGCCGTTGGCCGAGCGCGAACACGATCTCACGCTCAGCGCGATGCGATCGTTGGACGCGCCCGTTGCGTTCGCACACCCGTCGATTGCAATCGTCGGCGAGCGGTTGCGCGACGCGAAAGCGCGTGGTGCGGCCCGCATCCTCATGATGGGCGCACACGTTCTCCGTGCGGGCGTGCAACGGCATCTCATCGACCTCATGGAACGCGGGTTCATCTCGCTGATTGCCATGAATGGCGCGGGGCCGATCCACGATTGGGAGTTCGCTCAGATCGGTGCGAGTACGGAAAGTGTGGCCAAGTACGTGCGAACCGGCGAGTTCGGTTTGTGGCGCGAAACCGGTGCGATGAACGATGCGATCGTCGCCGGCGTTCGCGATGGCCTCGGTTACGGCGAATCGATTGGCCGCGAAATTGCCACGGGCAATTTCCCGCACAACGACATCTCCGTGCTGGCCGCCGCGTATCGGTTGGGCATCCCCGTCACCGTGCATATCGGCATCGGCTACGACATCATTCACGAACACCCAAACGCCGATGGGGCCGCGCTCGGGCAGGCGAGCTACACCGATTTCCTGATCTTCGCGGAACAGGTGCGAAACCTCGAAAGGGGCGTGGCGCTGAACTTCGGCACGGCGGTGATGGGTCCGGAAGTGTACCTGAAAGCACTGGCAATGGCGCGGAACGTGGCCCACCAAGATGGCAAGCGGATCGCGAAGTTCACGACGGCGGTGTTCGACCTGATACCGCTCGACGACGACTACCACCGGCAGGCCCCGAAGACCGACCCTCGCTACTATTACCGCCCCTGGAAAACGATCCTGGTCCGCACCGTCGCCGACGGCGGCGAGAGCTTTTACATCCAGGGCGACCACCGCGAAACCGTACCCGCCGTCTGGGCCGCCATGTAATTAGCCGCGACGCGCAGGCTTTGCGTAGCGGAGCGCGTGGACTTCACCCACAACCAAACAGTCACCGTATATGGGTGACGCGCACGCGCTCCGCTACGAGGACTCCGCGTCGCGGCTAATTTTAGCTCGCAGGAAACAGCGGCTCCATCGACGCGGAGTTCGGGATGCGGATGACCAGTGCGAGCAAGTCGTCGTACGCGAGTTTGCCAATCCGATCGAGATACGGCTTCGGCACCGAGCGAAACCTGCTTTCGAGCAAGGCGATTGTCACGTCTCGCATCGTTTGTTCGCGGCCTTCCTCGCGGCCGATGTCGATTCCTTGCTCGATTCCTTCCTCGCGGCCGATGTCGATTCCTTGTTCGATGCCCTTGTCGTATGGGGTCTTGTTCATTGGTACGATCCTCGAATAGGGTTCGGCCTTGGTAATCCGCTCGTATAGCTCTTGGCCCGCTTCATCGAGCGGTAGGTACGCCTGCAAACAGTCGCTGAGTAAAAACCGTTGATGCTCGTTCACCGGCGCGTCGGCGAGGCGAAGCAATGCGTCCGCGCCGAGTTGCGGCCACTGGTCGCGTTCGGCTTTCATTAAGGCGGAGAGCGCGACGCCGAGCCAACTCTCGCCACGTGCATATTCTAACGCATTGAGCGACTTCAGCCCAACGTACAAATAGCGAAATCGCATCACTTCCATCGTGCCGAAATACTCGATCACAGTATCTTCGCCGATGCCCTCCATACCGACGCTGAGGTACAACGCGATCGGCAACACGGGCAATCGGTACTTGTCGCGCAGGTGATGATAATATCTCGGCAGCCTCGGTTTGAGGCGA
>JAYSKW010000341.1:0-2745 GCA_043726085.1 Limnoglobus sp. | reverse complement strand
ACGAGTTATGTCCTTAAAAATTAAAGCCGACGAAATCGTCAGCGTTCTGGCCGACCAAATCGGAAGCTACGACCGCAAGGTCGAGTCTCGCGAAGTCGGACAAGTTCTCGAGATCGGCGACGGCATTGCCCGTTGCTACGGTCTCGCCGGCGTTATGACCGGCGAGATGATCGACTTCCCGGAAGCCGGGGTGAAAGGCCTCGCCTTCAACCTCGAAGAAAACTCCGTGTCGGTCATCATCCTCGGGAACTACCTCAAGGTTCGCGAAGGGATGGAGGTCCGCACCACCGGGCAACTCCTTTCGGTGCCCGTCGGCCCGGCCATGATCGGCCGCGTCGTCGACCCGCTCGGCAACCCGATCGATGGCAAAGGCCCGATCATTACCGACAAGCGTCGGCCCGTCGAATCGGTGGCCCCCGGCATCGTCGACCGCCAACCGGTGAAGACGCCGTTGCAGACCGGCATCAAGGCGATCGACGCCATGACGCCGATCGGCCGCGGCCAACGCGAACTCATCATCGGCGACCGCAAGACCGGTAAAACGCAGATCGCCATCGATGCCATTTTGGCACAAAAAGGCGAAGGCGTGATCTGCGTCTACGTCGCCTGCGGCCAGATGGAATCGAAGGTTGCCGGTGTCGTCGAGAAGCTCCGCGAACTCGGCGCACTCGAATATACGATCGTCGTCGTGGCGTCGTCCGCCGATGCCGCCCCGCTCCAGTACATCGCACCGTACTCCGGCACCGCGATGGCCGAATACTTCATGTACGAAGAAGGCAAAGACACGCTTTGCGTGTACGACGACTTGTCGAAACAAGCCGCTTCGTACCGCCAGTTGTCGCTGTTGGTTCGTCGCCCTCCCGGCCGCGAAGCCTACCCCGGCGACGTGTTCTATTGCCACAGCCGCTTGTTGGAGCGATCCGCAAAGCTGGCCGAACGCTACGTGATTCTGAAGGCCGACGCGCCATCTGGGGGCGTAACCGACGATTGGGGCATCAACTCCGCCAGCAACCCGCACGAGAACCGCAAGCCCGGTTCGCCCGGTGCGGTGTACCTCGGGCCGACCGGCAAAGAGACGGCCGAACACGATATTAAGAGCCACTTCGCAGGCTGTAAACTCGGTCGCGTCGCCACTTCGGGTGGATCGCTGACCGCGTTGCCGATCATCGAAACGCTCGACGGCGAAGTCTCCGCGTACATCCCAACCAACGTGATTTCGATCACCGATGGCCAGATCTACCTGCAACCCGACCTGAAGAACGCAGGCGTGATGCCCGCCGTGGACGTCGGGATTTCTGTCTCCCGAGTCGGTGGTAACGCACAGATCAGCGCGATGAAGGACAAGCGCGTCGCCGGGGGCCTCAAGCTCACGCTCGCCGCATTCCGCGAACTCGAAGCCTTCGCCCAACTCGGTACGGAACTCGACAAAGTCACGCAGCAGCAACTCGACCGCGGCTACCGCATGGTCGAGATTCTGAAGCAGAAAGCCTACCGCCCGCTGACGGTCACCGAGCAGATCCTGATCATCTACGCGGGCAACAGCGGTGCCTTGGACAAGGTCGATCGCCGCAAGGTCAGCGCGTGGGAAGAGCAGTTCTTGATCTTCATCAAGGAACAAATGCCCGAAGTCCGCGACCTGCTCGCCAAGGAAAAGAAGCTCACCGACGAGGTCATCAAGAAGCTCGACGGCGCAATCGCGGCCTTCCAACCGCAGTTCAAGGCGTAGTTAGCCGCTTTCAGCAGTCAGCTATCAGCGGTCAGCTAAACCGGCTCTGATAGCTGATAGCGGTTCGCCCAACATCACGCTTCGGTTTTTTTCTGGCTGACAGCTGATTACTGATAGCTGACAGCGGTTTTTTCCTGGCTGACTGCTGACAGCTGATCGCTGACAGCAGAGCCGAAGGTGACGCCCCCATGGCCAATCTCCGTGCCCTTGTGAAACGCCGTAAGGCGGTGCGGAACATCCGCAAAATCACCAAGACGATGGAGCTGATCGCGACCGCACGCTTCAAGAAGGCGCTGGATCGCGCGACCGAAGCGGAAGCATACACGAAGAAGATCGCCGAATTGGCGTCCGACCTGAGCCAGAATGCGGGCGAAGTCTCGCACCCGCTGTTGGCCGTGCGGCCGACCGTGAAGAAGGTGCTGTTCCTCGTTTGTACTTCGAACCGCGGCCTGTGCGGTGGCTACAACGGCGGCGTCCTCCGCGAAGCGATGATCAAGATTCGCCAGCTGAAAGCCGATGGCATTCCGCTCGAACTCGACATCTCCGGGCGTCGCGGCATCACGTTCTTCAAGTTCCAGGGCATCCCCGCCACCAACACCTACCAGCACTTCGAAGACAAGCCCGCCTTCGAGCAAGTCGACGAACTCGCGACGCGCTACATCGACATATTCGTCTCCGGGCAAGTCGACGAAATCTACGTCTGCTACCAGAAGTTCCTGACGATCTCGCGCCAAACGCCGGTGGTCGAAAAATTGCTGCCGCTGAGTAGCGTCGGTGCCAAGGAAACGACTGGTCCGAAAGCCGATTACGAGTTCCTGCCGAACGCCGGCGAGATCCTCAGTGAACTGGTGCCCGTCGCGTTCAAGGTGCGATTGTTCAAGTGTTTCCTCGATGCCGCCGTCAGCGAGCAGATCGCCCGTCGCGTCGCCATGAAGGCCGCCACCGAAAACGCGGGCGACCTCATCAAGGATATTTCGCGAGTCTACAACCGAACGCGACAGGCGAACATCACGAAGGAA
>JAYSKW010000340.1:0-2893 GCA_043726085.1 Limnoglobus sp. | reverse complement strand
GGCACGGATGCGGATTTCTTTCTCCAAATCCTTCACTTGCCCCTTCGCGGGCTTGATATGGACTGTCGGATCGACGAGCCCCGTTGGGCGGATGAATTGCTCGACGACTTCGCCACCGGTGCGCTCGAGTTCGTACGGCCCCGGCGTGGCGGACAAACAGAGGCAGGTGTTGAGCTTCTTCTCGAATTCGTCGAACTTGAGCGGGCGGTTGTCCATCGCGCTCGGGAGGCGGAAGCCGTGTTCGACGAGCGTGGTTTTGCGGGCCGCGTCGCCATGGAACATGCCGCGGACTTGCGGTAACGATACGTGCGATTCATCGACGATCAGCGTGAAATCATCGGGAAAGAAGTCGAATAGCGTGTACGGCGGTTCGCCGGGGTTGCGTCCGCTGAACCAGCGCGCGTAGTTCTCGATCCCCGAGCAGTACCCGACTTCGCGGAGCATATCGAGGTCGAACCGGCAGCGTTCTTTGAGCCGTTGCGCTTCGAGCAACTTGCCTTCGGTTTTGAACTGTTCGAGCCGCGCCGCGAGTTCGTCTTCGATGCCTTTGACCGCGCCGCGCGTGCGATCATCGGGCGTAACGAAGTGCTTCGCGGGGTATATATACAACTCTTCCAGAGGCTGTAGCACCTCGCCCGTCACGGTGTGAATCACTGACAGGCCATCGACAGTATCGCCGAAAAGCTCGATGCGGAACCCGGATTCTTCCGATGCGGGCCAGATCTCGATCCTGTCGCCACGCACGCGGAACTTGCCGCGCTCGAACGCGATGTCGTTGCGTTTGTACTGAATATCGACGAGCTTCAGCAGCAGTTGATCGCGGTCGAGCGTCTCGCCTTTTTGGATGTGTACCATCATCCGCTTGTAGTCGCTCGGCGAGCCGAGGCCGTAGATGCACGACACCGACGCCACGATAATCACATCCTCGCGGCTAACGAGCGCCGCCGGTGCTGCCAGCCGCAACCGGTCGATGTTCTCGTTGATGCTCGAGTCTTTTTCGATGTAAATGTCCCGCTGCGGGATGTACGCTTCTGGCTGGTAGTAGTCGTAATAACTGACGAAGTAGTTCACGGCGTTGTGCGGGAAGAACGCCTTGAACTCCTTGTAAAGCTGGGCCGCGAGTGTCTTATTGTGCGCCAGAACGAGCGTCGGTTTGTTCATCGCCACGATCACGTTCGACGCGGTGAACGTCTTCCCGGTACCAGTCGCGCCGAGCAAAACCTGGATCTTCTTCCCGCCGCGAAACCCCGCAATCAGTTGCTCGATAGCCCGCGGTTGATCGCCCGCCGGTTGGTACGGACTCACGAGTTGAAACGGAAGCGCCATTGGGTCGTCTCGATCGAACGGAAAGTCGAAAACTCTGCTGAGTAGTGTACGGATGTGGAAACGAGCCGACAGTTGCAGAAGCGGGCTGTTCTCACAGCCCGCTTTGAAACGCGCTCACTGCCCGATGCAATACAGATGCGTCAACGTTCGTACGTAGAGATTGCCGCCCATGATGGCGGGTGACGCCTTGCAGCCTGCGTCAAGTTTGTTGGTGGCGATGGGCGTGTAGGTTTTGGTCGCCGCGATCACGAACGACTTGTCGCCTTCGCTGAAGAAATAGAGGTTGCCACCGGCTAGAACGGGCGACGCGGAGAACTTGCCGTCGAGGCGTTCCTGCCAATGTTTGTCGCCGGTTTTGGCATCGAGACAGAAGACGATGCCGGTGTCGTTCACCATGAATAACAAGTCGCCGACGATCGTGGGCGAGGGTCGCGTCGGGGCGATTTTGTCGGCACGCCACGCGACGCCCGTCTTTGTGAGATCGCCAGTCATTCCCACACGCACGGCAATTAAACCCGCCGTATGACCGGTCGTTAAATAAATGAGGCCGTGCGCCATCACGGGGCGACAGGCTTCGTTCATGCCACCGTGAATGACTCGCCAAAGCTCGTCGCCGGTCGCGGGGTCGTAGCCGAGCGTGCCGACGGCGGCGGGCGTTACGAGTTGCGCTTTGCCGTCGATTTCGAACACAGAAGCCGTCGCGAACGCTTTCTTCAAATCGCCATCGTTGGGGTACGGCAACCCGCGATCCTTCTGCCACACCGTCTTGCCGGTTACTTTGTTCAGGCACGCGGTGTACTGTTTATCGTGGCCATCGAAGAGCAGAAACAACCAGTCTTTATAAACGATCGGCGACGACGCGGGGCCGCGCCAGTGGTCGCACGGCAAATCGTCCCGCGACCACAAGACCTTGCCGCTCTGCGTGTCGATACAAGCGGTGCCGCGCGAGCCGAAGTGCGCGTAAATCTTCCCATCGTCGATCACCGGCGTCGGCGAAGCATAGCTATTGAACTGGCGGATATTGGGCGGGTTCTTGTCGCTGAACAGGTGCAGATCGTGAATCGTTTTACCCGTCTTGCGGTCGAGGCAAACCGCGAAAAACTCTTTGCCGTTCTCGAGTGCCGTGGTCACCCAGACTTGTTCGCCGACGACGATGGGCGACGACCAACCTTTGTCGTGGACCGCCACCTTCCACTTCACATTCTCCTTCTCCGACCACGTTGTCGATGCCGTTTTCGACTGCGAATGGCCATCGCCGTTCGGCCCACGGAACCCCGGCCAACTGTCGTCCGCGATGGCAACCGACCCGAAAAACAGCGTGAAAATGGCGAAACAGATGCGCATGGCGACGTCTCAGCAAGAGAGTTTTGGCAGGTTCGACAATACCCAGTGTAACGCCACGCCGACAGTTTCGCCAGCGTGCAAAATCGCGATGTTTCAGAGATTTTGGATACGAAGCGAAACGCGGTCGTTTAGGAACTGTCCGAAATTAACTTCCCGGATTGGCTTTTTTGGCACGTGGTTTCTTGGTAATCTGGGGCAGTTATGATCCTCCGGATGTTGCTCG
>JAYSKW010000339.1:0-1041 GCA_043726085.1 Limnoglobus sp. | reverse complement strand
CAGTTCGAGCAACGCCCACGGGCAGACGGTTACCGAGGGTGTTGTATCGACCCCGACAACGCGGTCATCGAGAGGCGGTCGTTGTCGGGTCTGTCTTCACGCTCGCGAAAAACGACTCCATCGGCGCGTTGCCCCAGCAGTTGCCGCGACGACTCATGCTGCACCGAATGCCGTGCTTCGCCAACTGCCGTTGGTAGTGTTCACTGGCATACTGACTGCCGCGATCCGAGTGCGCCATCAGCCCCGCTTCCGGGCACCGCAACTGGATCGCCATGTGCAACGCATCGACCACGCCACGGCTCTCCATCGACTCCGACATCGACCAGCCCACGACACGCCTCGAAAACAAATCTTCCACGATGGATAAGTAAAGCACGCCCTCGGCTGTGGGGATGTCGGTCATGTCGGCCAGCCATACCTCGTTCGGTTTCGTAGCCGTGAAATTGCGATCCAAGACGTTGTCGGCCACGGGGAACTCGTGGTTCGAATCGGTCGTCGACACGCGGAACTTACGGTGCGAAACCGCCTGGATTCCCAGCGATTTCATCGCCTTCGCCACCGCGTGGATGCACCACGTTTCGCGTTCGTCTACGAGTTCGGCGTGGATCCGCGGCGAACCGTAGCGGCCCTTCTTCGCCGCATGAATCGTACGAATTCGTTCGGCCAAAGCGTCGCGACGCAAAGCCGTCGCACTCTTCGGCCGATCGCGAGCATCGTAGTATCCCGATGCCGAAACCCCGAGCACATCGCACATGCGTCGCACCGAAAATTTCCCGGCGTTGCGACGGATGAAGGCGTACTTCACAGCGACTCCCTGGCGAAGAACGCCGTCGCTTTTTTTAAGAGATCCCGCTCCATCGTGAGCCGTTTGTTGTCGGCCCGCAACCGCACCAATTCGTCCTCGACGAGTGGCACGCCTGGGCCGCGAAACGCCTGCTCGCCTTCGGACGCCAACTGCGTCTTCCAACGCCTCAGTAGGCTCTCACGCAGATCGAGTTTCCTCGCCGCCTCGGCAAACGAGTCGCCCTGCTCGGTGACGAG
>JAYSKW010000338.1:0-1595 GCA_043726085.1 Limnoglobus sp. | reverse complement strand
TTGTCGTCGGTCGTGTTGCTGTTCGGCGAAGATATCGACATTCACAGAGCTAGGCAGTACGTGCAAGAGCGCGTGGCCGCCGAAGCGGTCCGGTTGCCGATAGTCGCTCGCCCGCCAGTGATTTTGCAACCACTTTCATCACTGAGTCGTGTGATGAAAATCGGCGTATCGTCGAAGACGATGTCGCAGCGCGACATGAGCGTGCTGGCGCTCTGGACGATTCGCCCAAAGCTCATGTCGATCCCCGGCGTGGCCAACGTCGCGATCTGGGGCCAACGCGATAAACAATATCAAGTGCTCGTCGACCCCGACCGGTTGCGTGCCACCGGCGTGACGCTCGATCAAGTGATGCGTGCTGCGGGAGACGCTACCGTTCTCGAATCGGGTGGCTTCGTCGATAAGCCGAATCAGCGTTTGGCCGTCCGCCACCGCGCGATGGTCGTCGAACCCGACGACTTGGCCCGCACGATTGTGGCCTTCCAGGGAAACGCGCCGACACGGCTCGGCGATGTGGCCACGGTGCAGATCGGCTCGCCACCCGCCATCGGCGATGCGATTATCGACGACGCCCCCGGCCTGTTATTGATCGTCGAAAAACAACCCGAAGGCAACACGCTCGAAGTGACGAAGAAGATCGAAGCGGCACTGCGCGATCTCGAACCCGGCCTCACAGGCTTGAAGATCGACCCGACGATTTTCCGCCCCGCCACGTTCATCGAACGCGCGATAACAAACCTCAGTCATGCGTTGCTCATCGGCTGTGGCCTCGTCGCCGTCATCCTGATTTTGTTCCTGTTCGATTGGCGCACCGCACTCATCAGCTTGTTGGCTATCCCAATATCGCTCGTCTCCGCCGTGGTCGTACTCACCGCGTTCGGCGTAACGCTCAACACGATGGTGATTGCCGGTTTGGTGATCGCGCTCGGCGAAGTCGTAGACGACGCGATCATCGACGTCGAGAATATTCATCGCCGTTTAAGAAATGCGGAGTCCACATCGCATTCCGCATTCCGAATTGTCATCGATGCTTCGCTCGAAGTCCGCAGTGCGGTCGTCTATGCGACGATGATCGTGATCATCGTGTTTCTGCCGATCTTCTTCCTCGATGGCATTGCTGGCTCGTTCTTTCGGCCACTTGCGATGTCATACATCCTCGCGATTTTGGCGTCGTTGTTCGTCGCGCTCACGGTCACACCGGCGTTGTCGTATATGCTCCTCACGGGCGGTCGCGGTCGCCGGACGGAAGCTCCGTTGGCACGCTGGTTACGCAAAGGGTATGCGGCGGTTTTGCCCTCGCTGATCTGTCGGCCGTATGCCGCACTCGGTATCATCTTGGCCACGTTCGTGCTCAGCGGTGCGGCCGCGTCGCGGTTCGGCTCGGAGTTCCTGCCCGAGTTTCAGGAAACTGATTTTCTGATGCACTTCATCGCGAAGCCCGGCGCTTCGGTCGAAGAAATGGACCGCATGACGATCCTGGCGAGCCGCGAACTTCTGGCGATCCCCGGCGTGCGCAACTTCGGTTCGCACATCGGGCGCGCGGAAGTCGCCGACGAAGTGTATGGCCCAAACTTCACCGAACTTTGGATCAGCATCGA
>JAYSKW010000337.1:0-1070 GCA_043726085.1 Limnoglobus sp. | reverse complement strand
GCCGATCCAGAAAAAGGACTTCGTGAACGTCGTGCTGCCGCGTTACGGCAAGTCGCTTTACGAGTGGATGGAAGACGTGATCCGCCCGCGATTGCTGCTAACGAAGATGTGCCGCGAAAACGTGAAGGTGAATCCGGAAGACCTCGCGAAAGCGTTCGAGCGCGAGTACGGCGAAAAGCGTGCAGTGAAAATCATCATTTGGCCAACGGGCGACGGACTCAAGAACGTTTACAAAGTCTGGGGCACGATCCGCAACGATGCCGCCGAGTTCGACCGCGTCGCACGCGGTCAGGCGAACGCATCGCTGGCGGCGACCGCAGGCGAAATCAAACCGATTGCAAAGCACATCGTCGGCGACGAAAAAGACAAGCAAGTCGAGACGATTGCCTACGCACTCAACGAAGGCGAAGTCAGCCAGATCTTCGAAACCCAACAGGGTTTCATGGTGATGAAGTTGCTGAAGAAGCTGCCCGCCGATGCGACGGTGAAATTCGAGAACGTAAAGGAACGCCTTGGACGCGAGATGTTCGACATCAAACTCGCACAAGAAATCCCGAAGCAGTTCGCGAAACTGAACCTCGCCGCCACGCCACAAATCCTGCTCAACGGCCCGCCGACACTCTGGAAGTTCGAGCAATCGGCAAAGGAAAAGGCCGAAGACGCACTCCGGCTCCAACAGGCGATTCAACCCGTCGGCGGCGTCGCCAAGTAAACACAATCGGCGTGGCACCTGCCACGCCGATTTGTCGTTTTAGTCCAAAGTATACGGCGTATTCGAGTCTTTCTCGTGGCGGAGTTCGTCGACGGGGTCTTGCTTCAGCCAGCCGGCGTAAAGGCGGTTTGCGCCGTTGAAAACGAGGCCGTCTTTGTCGCCGACGTTCTTGTATGCGTGAACGACGCCTGCGGGAACGATCAGTGCGTAGGGCAGGTTTTCGCCCACTTCTTTCACTTCTTTTGCACCGAATGTCGGGGACTCTTTGCGGGCATCCCACAGGTAGACGCGGAACGTCGAGGGGCCGAAGAAGCAAAAATAATCGGCTTGGTCGATATGCTCGTGCGGCCCGCGACTG
>JAYSKW010000336.1:0-8485 GCA_043726085.1 Limnoglobus sp. | reverse complement strand
CCCCAGCTACAAAGCCATCGGCTTACGTCAGTTGCCATTTCAGCATTTTCCAGCTGTCGCTGATGCGGGAATTGACGCCGAGTGCGGCGGCGACTTCGTAGCCGCTGTGCATCATGCAGTGTTCGCAGCGCGGGTCTTTGCCGTAGCCGTAGCTGCTCCAATCGGTGTCGTTCATCAGGCCGTCGAAGCTCTCGTGGTGCGTATCGGTTATCAGATAGCACGGCCCTTTCCAGCCTTTGACGTTGCGAGTCGGGCTGGCCCACGCGGCACACGTCAGTTCGCGCTTGCCTTGCAGAAACTCCTTGTACACTGGCGACGTGTTCATTTTGTACTTGCGGAACAGGTCGTCCGCCTGGTTGAACTTCTCCATGATCTGCTGACGGGTGAGGAAGATCTCGGCTGCGCCGTCGGGGTTGGTGCTGCACACGGCGGCGTAACCGTAGGCGGGCGATAGCATAAAACCATCGACGCCGAGCTTCGTCAGGTAGGCGTAAAGCTCGTCGAGTTCCGCCATGTTCGTTTCTCTGTAAACCGTCGTGTTCGTGCAGACGAGGTGCCCGGCCGCCTTCGCCGCCTTGATGCCTTCGATCGCTTCCTTGAACACGCCCTTGCGCTCCACGGCGATGTCGTGCGATTCTTCGAGGCCGTCGATGTGGACGTTGAAAAACATCCGGCTCGTCGGGCGGAACAGGTGCAGTTTCTTGCGGAGGAACACGCCGTTGGTGCAGAGGTAAATGTGCTTGCGGCGCTTCAAGATGCCGCGAACGAGTTCGCCGATCTCCGGGTAAATTAGCGGTTCGCCGCCGCAGATGCTGACGATCGGCGCGCCGGCTTCCTCGACCGATTCCAGGCACTCGGCCACCGAGAGTTTTTCCTTGATCGTCGATTCGTACTCGCGGATGCGGCCGCAACCGGTACACGTGAGGTTGCAGGCGTGCAGCGGTTCGAGCATCATCACCAGCGGGAAACGCTTCACGCGCTTCAGCTTCTTGGTCACCATGTAACCCGCCATGTCGGCGGTCAGGCTCAGTGGGAATCGCATGTCGTCTCCGTGTGGTTAATGTTCGTTCGTCAGATGGTTTTGCAATTCGCGCGGTCGTCGTGTGGCAACTCGGTGGCGGGTTTCGTACGCGTCGAGATAGCGTCCGAGCGCCATGAGCGGGAAGTACAACGGGTACATGTGGTACTTCAGGTAGAAGACCTTGGGGAAGCCGGTGCCGGTGAACGGGCGTTCGGGCCAGCACCCTGCGGCGTCGTGGTTGCCGACGAGATATTCGACGCCCGCACAGACTTCCGGCCCCTCGCCTTCGCCTGCGGAAATCAACCCGAGGATCGCCCACGATGTCTGCGATGCGGTCGATTCGCCCTGCCCCGCAAGGCGTGGGTCGTCGTAACTGCCGCAGCTTTCGCCCCAACCGCCGTCGGCGTTTTGCGCGACTTTCAGCCAACGCACCGCACGGCGCACGGCGGGGGTCGTCATGTCGAAGTGAACGGCAGCAAGCCCGACGAGCACCTGCCACGTGCCGTAGATGTAGTTCACGCCCCAACGCCCGAACCACGAACCGTCCGTTTCTTGCGTTCGCAAAATGAACGCAATCGCGGCATCGACGTGCGGCTCGCCGACGCGGGCACCGTAGTGTGACAGGCTTTCCAAGATGCGGGCAGTGATGTCCGGGCAACTCGGGTCGAGCATCGCGTTGTGGTCCGCGAACGGGATCTTCGTTATAATTTCCTTGTTGATGTTGCGGTCGAATGCCGCCCAACCGCCATCGTCGTTCTGCATCGCGTGCAGCCATTCGATCGCACGGCGAACCGCCGGTACGTTGATGTGCCCCGTCTTCGCCAGCGCGATCAGCACCATCGAAGTATCGTCGGTATCGGGGTAATACGCATTCCGATACTCGAAGAACCAACCGCCCGGCGCGACCGGCTTCGCGGACTTCGTCCAGTCGCCCGGCGTGCGGACTTCCTTGGCGAGCAGCCAATCGATCGCCGCCACCGATTCGTTCGCATCGGGTGACAGCCCTGCGTCAGTCGCGCCGATCAGTGAGAGTGCCGTGTCCCAAACGGGCGACAGGCACGGCTGCACCCGCAGCGTTTCGCCGTCGTCGATGCGGAGGTCTTCGAGTTGCTTGATCGCCCAGCGAAATTCCGCATCGTCTTCGCGGATGCCGATGCACTTCAACACGATGACGGTAAAGACCATCGGCGGGTAGATCGCGCCGAGGCCATCGCTGTTCTGGAATCGCTCGCGCATCCACGCGATCGCCTTGCGCGTGGCCATACGGCGGAACGGCGTCAGGTGGCAACGTTCGACGAGTTTCAAGCCTGCGTCGATCTTCAGAAACAGATTCGCCCACGAGAACCGCGCCGGTTTCACCGCCGGTTGCCACGGCGTCGCGGGGTCGGCGAGGAACAGTTCGCGGATGCCCATTGATGGCGGCAGTTCCCGCACCGGCTTGTAGGCATTGACGGCGGCGAGCGGCACGACGATCGTGCGGCTCCATGCGGACATCGCGTAAATGTTGAAGTAGAACCAACGCGGCAACAGCATCATCTCGACGGGAACCGTCGGGCAATTCGCGTAGGGAATTTGCCCGAGGAGCGCGAAGTAGAATCGCGTGAAGCTGTTCGCGACCGCCGCCCCACCGAGGTGGCGAATGCATTCCGCCGCGCGGCGCATCAGCGGTTCGTCCGCCGTGTGGCCCGCGATCTTCAGCGCGAAGTACGCCTTCGCAGACACACTCACTTCCGCCGGCCCGCCGGGGTAGTTCGGCCAACCGCCATCGGGTAACTGTTTGCGCAACAAGTACTTCGCGAGTTTCGGAATCTGCGGGTCGGATTCTTTGCCCAGAAATGCGAGTAGCAGCACGTATTCCGATTCGAGAATCGTGTCGCCTTCGAGTTCGCCGACCCAGTGACCATCGCGACGTTGCAGCGAAAGCAGATGAGTTCGGCCGCGCTCGAGACTCTCGCGAACGACCTCCCGCAACGCTTCATTGCGGGGCGTATCGATTGTAGGGTGCGAATGGGGAGCCACGGGAATCCTTTCCGAACGCAACGCTTGAAAAATCGCTACGTGCTTCTCACGGTACGGAAAGCCCACGTGAAGTCGACGTTTCGCAAAGCGCAGACGCGAACATTGGATGCATCGTGCCACCACGCTTCGCTCCGAAGACTACGCGGCGCGGCTAAACGAAATCGGGTTTACGCCGCTTTTCGCGTGTGGAGGTCCAAGGTTCGGTTTCCCGAAATCGCCGCGAAGGCGCGGCGGACTTGTTCGTGGCCGTCGCGCAACAGGAAGTTCGAGTCGCGGCCTTTGCTCTTGGCCCCGAGGAAGTAGTAACCGGGTTCCGATGTGACGATGTCGCCGTTCGGTTCTGCGATGCGTAACTCCTGGCAGAGCGTCATGTCCGGGCGGTAGCCGACGTTGGCGATGACGCGATCGACTTCCCAACTCATCGGCTTCGTGCCGATGTGCCCGGCGACGCGGAAGCCTTTGTCCGGCCCGTGCGAAATCAGTTCATCGATGCACATCTGCGCGTGATATTCGAGGTTGCTATCGCAGCGCGAGGCCAGGCTGTTGCCGCGCACCGCGAGCTTGTCGCGTTCGCGCAGCGGGTCGTTCGGAATGCGCGGCAACGGACCGCCGCGCGGCCCGTGCGACAGCCAGATCACCCACGTCGATTGATTCTCTTCGGCGAGTTCCGCGAGTTGGCACATCGTCGTTGCGCCGGAATAGCCACCGCCGATGAGCACGATACTTTTACCCGCGTAATGAGTCTTTTTGTTGCCGAGAATCTCGTCGAGCCAGTACGAAACCTGCGGGCGCGCGACGATCTCGCCAGCCGCGGGAATGCCGCCATCGCCCACCCAGTTCGGCTTGGAATAGGTGCCGGTGCAATCGAGAACGATGTCTGCTACGTCGAACCGCTCGACGCCTTTCGCATCGCGAACGAGCAACCGAAACGGCGGCAGTGGCTTCTTCAAATCGAGTGGATCGGTCTTCCGCCAACCGGTGCGGCCAATCGTCAGCACCAGCGTTTGCAGTTGCAGCGAACTCTTTAGCAGTGCGGTTTCGGTAAGCGGAACGAGATACGTGTCGCGGTAATCGCGTCCGGTTTGCACTTCGCTATCGGGCGGGAATTCGAGCGTCGGTTCTTCGCGTAGCAGTACGTTCTTGCCGAGCGCCGTAACGTTACTGCCGAACGCGGTGAACATCTTGATGTGGCCCCAGCGCAACACGTGCTCGGCGACTTGCCCGGAGTCGTATACCGTCGTCGGGTGGCCGAGCGTGCGGGCGTAGATGGCCGCTTCCAGCCCGATCGGGCCAGCGCCTAAAACGGCAATTCGCGGTAGTGTCGGCTTCGTCATGCGGCCAGTGTAACGCGATCCGCCGAACGAACGCAACCGCGAACGCGCGTTCGGAATTTCCCCAGATCGCGTTGACACCGGGAGAACCGACGCTATTATCCGCAACCCGAGCCATTGCACCAGAGAGGGTTTGCTCCCATGACCGACCCGATGGCGATGCGACCGAAATTGTCGTTAGAAGGGCTGGAAACGCGAGATATTCCCTCGGCGGGGCAGTGGCTCGTCGAGCCGTTCCAACGCGGTCCGTCGAGCGGGTTGCCGCAGGGTTGGGGTCAGTGGAGTAACGATGGTTCGCGCGGATTTCAGGTCGAATCGACCGCAGCCGGACTCGGCGATACGGGGCGATTGACCACGAGTGGACTTAGTGGCACCGCATCGCGGGCGTGGGTTTCGACGCAGTACGATGCCGACGTCGAGACGTCGGCGGCAGTCTATCTCAACAGCAGTTCCCCCATTCAATTACTCATTCGCGGGCAGAACCTCAACGGCACCATTCCGAGTTACTACGCGGCTTCCGTCGTGCGCGGTGGCGACTTGCAACTCGTCAAAGTTGTCAACGGGCAGACCACGGTTCTCGGCACGGTACCTTCGGGCGAATGGATCAGCAATCGCTGGGTGCAAGTGACGATCCGCGCCGATGGCGATGCGATTCAAGTGCAACTCTCGCGCGGAGATACGAACCAATCGCACGGGCCGGACGGCAAGTGGTCGCGTCGCAGCGTGGCCGCCATCAGCGTTCACGACGCGGCTTTGAAGCAAGCGGGGCAGGTCGGTTTTGCACGCGGTGCCCGAACGGCGGACGACGTCTCAGTCGATAGTCTGCGGGTCGGCCCGGCGAACCCACCGACGCGGACGACGTTGTACGAAGATCGATTTGCGGGTGGCCCCGCGACGGGTTTACCGCAAGGTTGGGGAATCTGGACCGCCACGCCGGGGCAGATCACCGCACGTACCGTGGCCGACGAGACGCTGCGAATCGACGGCCCGAGTACCGGGGCGACGCGCGGCTGGCTGAACCGCGTGATCCCCGGCGACGTGCAAGTCTCGTCGTCCATCTACGTCGATAGCCTGATCCCGGCGGGACTGATCGCGCGCGGTATCAACTTGCATTCCGACACGCCGACGTTTTACGGCGTCTCGGTGAAACGCGGTTTGCAGGTCGATCTCGTACGCGTTCTGAACGGTCGCGAAACCGTGATCGGCTCGATTCGCTCGCGAGATTACGTCAGCGGGTTGTGGGTGCAATCGTCGTTGATCGTGAAAGGCAGCGAACTCCGCGTGCAGATTTTCCGCTCGGATACGGGCCAGTATCTGCATTCCGATGGCACGTGGGGCCTGTCGCCGGAGTGGGCGATTTCGCGAAAAGACACCGCGATCGCTTCGGGCGAACGTGTCGGATTATCGCGCGGAACGGGTTCGTCGGGCGAACTCGTGTTCGACAACTTCCTCGTAACGGCGTCGCCGAATCGGTTGATTTCCGCCGAGACGATCCCGACGCAACAAGACAAACCGAACACGCCGACGGTACCGACTCCGGAAGACAATCCACCACCCGCGACCGGCGGCACGCCGACCAGCCCACCGACCGTACCGCCGACACCGACCCCCACGCCCGCAACGAACCCGGCATTGCCGAACGTACCGCGACACTACTCGCACATCCGCATCGCGCAACTGGCGTACAGTGGCACGCCGTTCGGCGAGTTCGAGAAAAGCCTGCTACGAAACAGCGTCGATCTCGTCATCCCGAATCAGGCGTACCTCGATACGATTCAGTCGGTCGCGCCGAACACGCCGCAGTTCGTTTACACGAATCTCACGAACATTTACCTCGGGTTGTACACCGATTGGCTGCAATACGCCGAGCGAAATCATCTCAACAAGGAAGATGCGTTTTACCACGTCAGCAAGGCGTCGCCGTTCATCGGCCTCAGCGCGTCGGCGATTCCCGTCGATCAGTTCTGGGCGGTCTTCAGCGGCACGGCAAACGGCGATTGGACGAACATCACGAGTGCCGCACGCAACAGCGACACGACGTTTTCCGTCGGTGGAAAAGTCAACGAATCGGTCGCGTTCGGCTATCCGGAGAAGTTTCGCGAACTGAACTTGAACCTGCAATCGGCGGCATCGGGTGGCTGGGCGGGGCAATACGAGTACGTGAAATCAATCGACAGCCAAGGCCGACCGACGAGTTGGGGCCGCCTCAACACGCTGACGAACACTACTAACAATTTCCGCAACGATGGCCGCGTCACGTTCGATCCGCCCGCCGACTGGGTCGCTTCGAGCGTCGATGGCGGTGCGCGATACTTCTACATGCGTGCTCGCACGACGACGGCTGGTACGGCCCCGCAACTCCAGACGGCTAGCGGAAACGACTACACGAATTTCCGCGGGGCGCAACTCGGCGGCACGACACCGGCCTTCGACTCCGCCGCCGATAAAGACCGCGATGGCTACCTGAACGACCGCGAATACGCCACCCGTCGCGCCGGTTCCGATGCGCGGTTCCTGTACCAGAGCCGCCTGTTTTACCCGACGTACGGGCCGATGCGGTTCGCCGCGAATGTCTCGAGCACGGCGTATCAGGCATGGGCGGCCGACTATCACTTGCGCTACCTGCAAACCCAACCGAACGCGAACGGGTTCTTCGTCGATAACTCGACGGGGAAAATCGCGGTCGACCCGACGACACTGCGCGAATCGCTGGCTCCGTACGCCGTCGATTACGGGGCACTACTCGGTGCGGTCAATCGCCGAATCGCGCCGCGCTGGCTAGTGGCGAACACCGCCGGTGCGGGGGCAGCGGGCGAGCCGATCGCGCAAAATGGCGTGTCGACGCTCGAAGAATTCGGCCTGCGACCGCTTTCGACGAACCACGTGCAACTCGACGACCTCGTGGCCACGCTCGCGTATCGCAGGCAGTTAAGCGGCGGCAAAGCCTACGAAATCCTCGACAGTTTGCCGCAAGGCAAAGACGCCACAGACCCGCGCGTGCAACTGACCACGCTGGCGATGTACTATCTCGTTGCCGACCCGAATTTGTCGTTCCTCATGATGAACGGTGGCAACGAACCGGCAAGCGGTTGGAGCCGCCACTGGACTGACGCGATCACGTACAACGTCGGCAAGCCGGTGGCCGCACTCACGCAGTTCGCCGCGGGGCTGGACCCATCGAACCGCGATCTCACGTACAAAGTGTTTCGCCGCGAGTACCAGAACGCGATCGTCTTTTACAAGCCGCTGTCGTACACCCGCGGCACGGCGGGTACCATCGCCGACAACACCGCCACCACGCACCAACTCGACGGCTACTACCGCCCACTCAAAGCCGACGGCTCGCTCGGTGCCCCCGTCAACCGCATCACCATCCGCAACGGCGAAGGCATCACGTTAGTGAAGTCGCGGTAGCGATTCCGGAATCAACGTGGGGCACGTTTTTAACGGTATGGTTCCAATCGTGGCGATTTTGGGTAGTATAAAGTGGCTCCGGCACTTTACCACCCACCCCTCCGCGAACTCACTCCCGAATTTCGGAACCACCCTAACCCACAAACGACTTACGTCGAATTTCGATCGATTGCATTCACGCCGGAACCACTTTTTGGCGGTTCTTTTTTGGCAAAACTGCGACCTGCTATGAACCATGCCATTCTCGAATATCTCATTTCTAGAAAAACATTTGCATCGTGGGTTTCGTGCGGGTACTCTACTTACGAATCGCTAACTTCTTCCCACACGGCAGAATATGGCACTCACCATCATCGGCGTTTTTCTGGGCACGTTGGCCGAGGGGATCGGCTTCCTCCTTTGGCAGCAAGATCCGGGTACCGCGTCCGGCCTTTCCATGCTGATCGCCGGTGGGCTCGTCGGTTGGCTCCTGACGGCATTCCTCGTGGGATTCTCGCCCGCGTCGCATCCGCGGCGGGTCGGTACCGTCTGGAAAGCAATCGTGTTGCTATTCGGTTTGGCGTTGTTCAAGGTGCTGCTTTGGCTCGCGTGGTATTGGATCCTCAGCCACTCGCAACTGACGTTGGCCACGGCCTTCTTGATAATAGGCTTTCACTTCAAACACGTCTTGGGCATCGTCCAGATTTCAGGCCGGTCGATT
>JAYSKW010000335.1:0-2291 GCA_043726085.1 Limnoglobus sp. | reverse complement strand
AAGAGTTTGAGTTGCGGCTCGTCGGCCTTGATGCCGTAGCCGTAGAAGCGTGCGTTCGCGAGGTTGGCTTCGGTGCCTTGCAGGTTCAGTTTCGTCGCGTCGAATTGCAGCGACGCGACGCTGATGGTACCGTTACCGCCGATCTCCATGCTCTTCGGGATCTTCACGAACGAGCCAATGCGCGAACGCCAACGCAGCAGATCGCCCGTCAGTTTCGCAGTCGCTTTGCCCGATTGTAGCGTACGCAAATCGGGGATCGGTTCGAGTAACGTCAGTTGCAAAGTGTCTTGCACGGCGATCGCTTTGATCATCCCCGCATCGAGCCGCAGTGGCGTTGAGGCTGCATTCGTCGGAAAGAACAGACCCGTGCCCGCGAACTCCAGACTCAGGTCCGGTTCGCGGAACTGCGTCGTGGCGTCGGCGTAAACGAAGTTCTTCAAGACGATGGTGCCGTTGAGCGATGACACCCCGTTGGCAGCGGTGCGGTTCGCCGAAACGAGAGTGGCCGTACCGCCGAGCGTGATGCCTTGTAAGTCGATGAATTCCGCGAGCCGTTGCGATAATTTGTCGAGTGAGACATCGCCGTTGATGTGGAACAGGCTCACCGAACCCGATGAACTGAGGCTCGCGAATTCGGACTTCGCGAATAGCCCTTCAAAGATCGGGTAGCCGTCTGCACCGAGTTTACCCGTGAAGTTCAGATCGAGCGGCTTGTCCCAATCGAGTGGTTTGCCGTTACGAACGCCTCGAATCGCAGAGGTAAACAGCGTGCCGGTCCAACTCGTTGCGGTACCGTCGGTCTTGCTCGCGAGTTTCGCGTTGATGCGACCTTCGCGAATTTCGGTGCCTTCCTTCATGCGAATGAGCTTCGGAAACATCGCCGCGACACGCGCGAGATCGAGGTCGGCGGTAGCGCTCAGGCCCGGCCGTTCGAGCCACTTCGCCAACGGTTCGTTGGGGTCGAACGTGCCGGAGATCGTGGCCTTGCCGAGGTCGCACGTCAGTTCGGCACGATCGATTCGCACGCCGTTCGGCGTCGTTTCAATCGTCAACGGCAGTTCCAGTTTTTGTAGTTTCAAATGCTCGTCGCCAAGGTGCGCACTGCGAATATCGAGGTCGGCAATCGTCAGGTTTCCGCTCGCTTTGATCTGCGATGTGCCTTCGACTGTCACCGCCATGTCACTCGTCAGCGTGCCGACGATATTCGTGGTTTTATCGACGAACCGCTTCACGAATGGTGCGGCAAATTCCATGGGGAAGTTTTCCGATTTCAGCTTCGCTTCGATCCCCTTACCCATGCTCACTTCGGCGTCGATCTTGCCGCCGGACTTCGTGCCGCTCGTTTCGCCGCGAAAGCGTGCGACGACCGGGGCAGTCGTATCGCGTGGCAGGTCGGCGTTGGCTTCGACGTTCGCCAACGTCCACGTCTGGTTCTCGTCGGCATCGCGCAGGCTGATCGTTCCGTTGATGACCTTGATCGCAATAGCGGGGCGGCTGGTGCTCGGTTCGGATTTGTCGTCGAGGTAGTTCGCGATGGTTTTTTCGAGGTTCGTCGATTGCTTCTCGCAGACGATTTCGATCTTCGGATTGTCGATCGTGAAGGTGCCGAGGTCGGCCTGGTTTTGCGCGAGCGACAGCAACGAGTGCGACGAGGAAATCTTCGGTGCCGTCAGGATCGTGCGACCTTCGGCGTCTTTCAGTTCGACATCATTTAACACGACGCCCGACAACCAGCCGAGCGAAGTCGAACCGACGGTCAGCGAGCCACTCAGTTTCGACGTCGCCTTGGCAATGACGCCGTTCAGGATGCCCGTCTTTGCGGCAATCGCCGGTGCGAACCAGGCCAACCCGATGAGCAGCATCGCCAAGATCACGAAACGACGGACCCAACGGCGTGGTTGGCGTGGCTTCGATTCCGGATTTAATTCGGCCATTTGCGTTTACTCCGCAGAAACAGTTGCGTTCGATTGCGAGAATCATAACCGCAATGCGGATTGTGCGGGAAGCCGAATCGCGAGAGTAACCGGCTTCGGCTTTTCTGACCCATTCACGAGTCAGGCGGTTCACAAATCACTTTCCACTTGGTTACAACCTCTCAAAGAATGGAGTCGCCTGCGCGTAACCGCCACTCCATCGCGTCGGGGGTTCAAATGAGGCTTCTACATCAGATCAGCGGTCGTCACTGGCCCGCGCGCGGCCCGGCGAATATGCAAAATCGGAACCGTCTCTCCCAGGATCGTGAACAGAATACGATAGGTGCCACGCCGTTTGCCAAAGAGCAGTTCGCGAAG
>JAYSKW010000334.1:0-5919 GCA_043726085.1 Limnoglobus sp. | reverse complement strand
AACGAGAACGACCGGGGCGATGGGTGGGTGATCGAGCAACACGCGATTCCTTCGTTGCAAAACAGCCTGAATTTCCTACGCTTTTGAGCACGAGACACTCGACAGTATACACCAATCTAACATACTTTCTTAACGGAATCTTCGCCATGGCAATCGCGAATGCAACACCCGGCACGACGCGGATCGGCTGGATCGGCACCGGCGTGATGGGGCGCTGGATGTGCCAGCACGCGATGGCCAAAGGCTACGCCGCCACGGTGTACAACCGCTCGCGGGAGAAAGTGCAACCGCTACTCGACCTCGGTGCGACGTACGCCGATTCGCCGAAGCAAGTGGCCGCGAACAGCGATGTCATTTTCGCGATCGTCGGCTTCCCGAAGGACGTCCGCGAAGTGTTCCTCGGAAGCGATGGCGCACTGGCCGGTGCGAAAGCCGGTGCGATCCTCGTCGATATGACGACGAGCGAACCGAGCCTCGCGAAGGAGATTTACGAAGCCACGAAGGCGAAGGGCGTGGCGTCGCTCGATGCCCCCGTAAGTGGCGGTGATGTCGGCGCGAAGAACGCGGCACTGAGCATCATGATCGGCGGCGACAAGGCGAGCGTCGATGCCGTAACGCCGCTGTTCGAGACGATGGGCAAGACGATCGTGCATCAAGGTGCAGCAGGGGCCGGGCAACACACGAAGATGGTGAACCAGATTCTGATCTCGTCGACGATGATCGCGGTCTGCGAAGGTTTGCTCTACGGCTACAAGGCGGGGCTGGACTTGGAGACGGTGTTCAAAAGCGTGAGCGTCGGCGCGGCAGGCAGCAAGGCACTCGAAGTCCTCGGGCCACGGATCCTCGCACGCAACTTCGAGCCGGGCTTCTACGTCGAGCACTTCATCAAGGACATGGGCATCGCGCTCGCCGAAGCCGAGAAAATGAACCTGAGTTTGCCAGGGTTGGGCTTGGCGAAGCAACTCTATGAAGCCGTTCGCGCGCAGGGCTACGGCCGCAAAGGAACGCAAGCCCTGATGCTCGCACTCGAAACTCTGAATAACATCTCACGATGAACGAAACGATCCTAGCTACGAAGACGTGGATTGAAACCGTCGTGATCGGGTTGAACCTATGCCCGTTCGCACGACGGCCATTCGATGGCGGCACGATCCGTTACGCGGTCAGCGAAGCCACCGACACGGGTACGCTCAGAGACGACTTCATTCGCGAACTGCGGTATCTGATTGAATCGCCGATTACCGAAGTCGAAACGACGTTGCTGATTCACCCGCAGGTGTTGCAAGATTTCGCCGATTACAACGACTTCCTCAGCGTCGCCGACGATATCGTCGAGCAACTCGAACTGCGTGGCATCGTGCAAGTTGCGAGCTTTCATCCGCAATATCAGTTCGCAGGCACGGTACCGAACGCGATGGAAAATTACACGAATCGCTCGCTGTATCCGATGTTGCATCTACTGCGAGAAGAGAGCATCAGCCGCGTGGCCAACGACCGCGAGTTTCTCGATTCGATCCCCGAACGAAACATCGCGACGATGCGAGCGCTCGACCGGAAACAATTCCTGAAACGATGGCAGTCGATGGCGGGGCAATAGACGCTGACTCATTCGAGATACTTCAGAAGTCTACACCTTCCCCAGCACCAGATCGACGACCCAGCAACCGCTTCATGTCAAGACTTCAACGGAAATATCGGTGCATCGGGCCAACCTGGAATCTGCTGTCACGAATAGGCCACAACGGTGTTCGATGGCGGTCGCGAGATGGATGCTATCCATCGCCTTGAAAGAATAGGCCGCTCCAAGCTGTGCCGCATGTTCCCAAGTTTGCGGACTTATCGAAAGCATTTGCACCATTGGGATCCCAAAGAACGTACGGTAACTCGCTGCATTGACAGTGTTGCCGCTGGCGAGGGGCTTTAGCAGACACTCCAGCCGGGCGGCGTCACAGATTGCGATCTGGTCGCCGGCTGCGAGCAAGGCGTTGAAGCGGTCAGTTGCTTTCTGAGTCCATAACGGATTGGCTTCGATCAGGTGGATAACGATGTTCGTGTCGAGACAAACGATCATTGCGTCTCCAGATTCGGCTTCAAAGTCTCTTGGCGCAAACGTTGGCATTCGTCTTGTAGTCGACCGGCCTCGGCAATCTCTTCTTCCACCTCGTCTCGAAACTGCTGTCGTTCCGCCTCGATCGCTTCGACGCTACGCGGTTGAAGGCCAGCTTGTTGTCGAGCGTCCCATATTCCCTTCATCAATTGCCAAAAGGGGTGGTCCATTTGCACTGGCGATACCGCCGCTACAGTGACCTGCACCTTACCCGCAGGCAAGGCTACTTTCCCGTTCAATTGAAGTGTGCCGTCAGGCTGGACAGTTCCTTGAAGCACCACGGTATTCGCGTTCATTTCTTCATCCTCCTTTGCGATATTTTACTCATTCTACGCCTTCCCCAGCACCAGATCGACGACCCAACAGCCGCGCACGTGGAGGCCGTGCTCATCCCGGCAGTGATCGAGAATGGCGGCGTCTTCGCAACCGGCATCCTGAAGCGCGTCCGCAAGGATCGGCATCGCGTGGAAATTGCGAGCATCGTACATCGTCTGTGCGAGTGCCACGGCGGTGTCGGTTTGCCACTCGGGATCGAAATCGACGGGTCGGAAGGGGTTACCGAAGATGTCGCGGAGGAGGTTGGCCTGCTCAGGGCAGTCTTCCCATTCGTTGAGAATGTCCGTGTTGTATTTATTCGGTTCTCCAGCAAGTCGAGTTGTCCAAGCGATTTGACTCGGGTTCACAATCGGCTCTAGAATCGCATGGGCGAACACCCACAAGTGTTCATCGGCACTATTGCGATTCGGCTTTCCTTGGGGCGTCCTGTACTTTTGCAAATCCGTTTGTTTGATCTGGCGGTCGGCCCGTGCTTCTGCCAACTCGACGAACAGTTTAATACTCACGAGGTGAATTTGGTCCCATACGAGACGATAGCAACCACACGCAAACAAACGTGTCTTTCGACTCGTAAGTGTTTTCTGCTTCTCGAGTTCCTTAATGATGTGCTTCGGTCCTTGATGCACTTTCCACTCTTCCTCCGTCATGGCTTGCCCTCCGCAGCCTTCCGCTTCGCGGCGATCTCGGCCATGCGTGCCGCGATGATTGTTTCGTGGCCGCGGTCGGTGGGGGTGTAATACGTCGCGTCGGCGGGGATGTATTCCTGGTCGACCCAGCCGCCTTCGAAGTTGTGCGCGTACTTGTATCCGACGTGGCCGAACTGCTTCGCGCCGGTGTAGTGGGCGTCGCGCAGGTGTTTCGGCACGGGGAGTGTGCGGCCTTCTTTCACGTCTTTTTGTGCGGCACCGATCGCCACCGTGCAGGCGTTCGATTTCGGTGCGGTCGCCAGATAGCAGACCGCGTGCGAGAGGTTCAACACGCACTCCGGCAGGCCGACGCGCTCGACGGCATCCCACGCGCCGTTCGCGACAAGTAGCGCCATCGGGTCGGCGTTGCCGATGTCTTCCGATGCGAAAATCACGAGCCGTCGTGCGACGAATCGCGGATCTTCGCCCGATTCCAACATGCGGGCCAGCCAGTAGATCGCTGCCTGCGGATCGCTGCCGCGCAAGCTCTTGATGAACGCCGAGGCGAGATCGTAGTGTGAATCGCCGGTCGGGTCGAAATCGAGAACCTTGCGTTGAATCGAATCTTGCGCCAGTGCGAGATCGAAGTGAATCGTCGTGGTATCCGGGCGTGCGTTTTCGATCGCGAGCGATGACTTTACGCCAATCTCAATTGCCATCAGCGCACGGCGGGCGTCGCCATCGCATATCTCCGCCAGGAAGCTCAGTGCATCGTCGGTGATCGTTACGGGCGTCTTGCCGAGGCCGCGTTCACTGTCTGCAAGTGCGCGCGTAATGACTGTCTTCGTATGTTCGCGCGAGAGCGGTTCGAGCGTGAAAATCTGGCTGCGCGAGAGGAGAGGCGTGTTCACCGCGAAGAATGGGTTCTGCGTCGTTGCGCCGATCAAGATGACGATGCCATTCTCGACATCGGGCAGCAGCACGTCTTGTTGCGAGCGGTTGAAACGATGGATTTCATCGAGGAACAGGATCGTGCGTTCGCCGTCGTGTTCGAGCCGCGAACGCGCTTCGGTCAGCACGTCGCGAACGTCCTTGATACCCGCCGCCACCGCGTTCATCGCCACGAAATGCGACTTCGTTTGGTTGGCAATCACGTGTGCGAGTGCGGTCTTGCCGCAACCGGGCGGGCCGTAGAAGATCACCGAGTTCAGGCGGTCCGCGAGCAGCATCCGGCGTAGGAGTTTGCCGGGGCCGAGGATATGTTCTTGCCCGACGAATTCGTCGAGGTTGCGCGGTCGCATTCGCGCGGCGAGTGGCATCGCGGTCAGCCGGTTCGCCGTGCGAAGATCGGTGAATAGATCCATTGGCAGTTTACTTCTTCAGCTTCGCGATCAGGTACTCGTTGATCGTTTTGTACGCGGTCGTCGGTCCGTTCGGGTAGTTGACGATCGCTTCGACTTCGACGAGTTTCATCTTCTTGGCAAGCTCGACGCCGTACACCGCCGAGTGCGTCGGGTCTTTCTGCGCTTCCCCCGCAACGGGTGGTTTGTCTTGGCTCGGGAAGATCATAAACACCGGCGCATCGTCCTTGGTGACCAGTTCGATCGGCGAATACTCGGCGATCCACGGCAGCAATTTTTCGCGATCTTCGAGTGCCATCCGGAACTCTTCGGCGCGGGATCGGCCCTTCTGCTGGTAGCCGAAGGCGTGCCCGCAATACGTGGCGTTCGGCATCCATTCGCGTAGCTGTTTCGGGTCCAGCGAGGTTTGCGCGCCATTGACGGCCGCACACGTCAGCCGCGTCGATTTCCGTGCGATCGGGTCGGTGCTTTTCGCGTCGGCCAGGTCGTTGTGGAACGCGAGCCACAACGACGTACATGCGCCTGCGGAGCCACCCGTTGCGCCGACGCGGGTTTCGTCGAGGTTCCACTCTTTGGCCTTGGAACGCAGCATTTGAATCGCGCGTGCGGCATCGTGGAGCGGGGCTTTTACCGGCGGTTCGACCTTCATTTCCATCGCGTGTTGAATGAAGCGATAGTTCACGGACGCCACCGAAATGCCAACGTCGAGGAACGGCTTGATCGCCGCGGTGCCATAGCCGCTCTTGTCGCCGTTCACCCAGCCGCCGCCGTGAATCATGACCACAAGCGGCGTCGGTTTGTCGGATTTCGCCTGCCAGAAGTCGAACTTCTGGCGTTCGTGTTCGCCGTAGGCAACATCGGCCGCCGTCGGCGTGAGTCGTTCGACCTTCTTCTTCTCGGCTTGCGCCGAAGCGGATAGCGACATTAACGCGAGTGCCGTAATGGCAAAGAACCAACGCGACATGAGAGGACTCCATGAAAAGACGGGCGGGCCAGGAACGCCGTAAGCATACCCAACCGCGCCCGCGATAGCGAAGGGAAAACGCGAGACCTTACCCGATCACCCAAAGTGCCTTGTCGCGGCGTTTCACCACTTCGCCGATAATTGCGGTGGCGAGTGCGCCGCTGGCGTTCAACTTCTCGAGTAACAGCGGCAGTTTCTCGGGCGGAAGTGCGATTAGTAGCCCGCCGCTCGTTTGTGCGTCGTAGAAAAACTCGCGGCGGTAAGCATCGGGTGTGCCGTCGAAGTGCGTGTCGGGTTCGGTGTATTCGCGGTTGGTTTTGCTGGCGCGGGTGCGATGCCGCGTCACGTCGATTTGCTCGATTCCGGGCATTAACGGTAACTTTGCCAGATTGATAATCAGCGTCGTTTGGCTGCCTTGGGCCATCACGTAACTGTGCCCGGCTAGCCCGAAACCGGTGACGTCGGTGGCGGCGTGCGCTTCGCTGGCGACCATCGCATCGCGGCCGGCGGCGTTCAGCTGAATCA
>JAYSKW010000333.1:0-6594 GCA_043726085.1 Limnoglobus sp. | reverse complement strand
AGTCCGCACCGGTTCGCTGTCCGAAGCCGACGCGATTTCGCGACGCATCACGCGGCAGCGCATCGAGAGCGAAGAGACCCGCGCCTCGTTCATTAAGTTTCTCGAAGATGTTCAGAAGGATAACGCGGAAAGTATCGCCGCGATCACGCAGCAACTCCAGACGGCAGGGCCGCAATACCAGGAAGTGATGAAGAACGAACGCGCGATCGAAGCGCGACGCAGCACCGACGTGAAAGCGAAGTTCGCCCAGGCTGCCGCCGACTGCGATTTGCTCATCGTGCCGCGGTACACGATCATGGACCTCGCGAATGGCGACATGATTACGCCATCGCTTTATAATTTGAACAAAGATCAGGCATCGGTGGTGCAAGAATTCGTGAAGGCCGGGAAGCCGGTGTTCGCACTGTTCGGTGCGACCGCCGGAGAAACCGCCCGCCCGAACACCGAACCCGACGAACTCGAAGCGGTGTTCAACCGCTTCGGCATCGAGTTCGGTTCGCAAACGATCATCTACGAACAGGAAGCGCAGGCCGCCGCCGAACGTGCGGGCGAGCAGTTCGGCGGCAGCGTCGATGTGCCCCCGTTGAGCTTCGACATCGCGACGCCGAACGGCAAGAAACCGAACCCCGTCGGCGAGGCGTTCCGCCTCACGGCGCGTGCGGTCAATGCGAAACTCGAAGTGAAAAAGAGCGGCTTTCGCCCCGTGTATCTGAACTCGATGGCCGCCGCGAAACTGCCGTTCGGTGCCGTGATTGCCCAGACGAACAAGGACAGTTGGAACGAAGACAAGCCGATCCCCGAGCGCGATTACACGCCGAAGTTCGACCCCGCGAAACTCGACGACCCAAAAAAGGGCACCCGCGACGAAGAACGCCACGGGCCGTTCCCCGTCGGCATCGCGGTCGAGACGCCGATCCCCGCCGAGTGGGTGCAACCGAAGTTGGCCGCCGTGCAGTTCGCCGCAAATCTCGGTCTGAGCGGCTGGGGCGCATTCGCGATTCCGCTCGTCACCGATCCTTCCGACTATGCCAAATCGCTGAAAGACACCGAACGGCCCACCGCATCGAGCGTTCGCATCGTCGCGCTCGGCCACGGCGGGTTGGTCGTCGGCGAGAAGCTGAAACCGGGCGAAGAAAAGTTGCTGTTGCACGCGATCAACTGGCAACTGAAGCGCGATGATCGCCTGCCAAAAGATGCGGGTGCCGAAGACAAATGGCAATACCCGCGCGTCGAACTGTCCCCACGGGAAGCGTTCGTCTATCGCTGGGGCACGCTGTTCGGCCTGCCGCTGTTGTGCGTCTACTTCGGGCTGATCGCCCTCATGACTCGTAAAGTCCGCTAATCCTAATCAATCGACCTTCTACCACACGATACCCATGCGCTGGCTCACTACGATTTTGCTGTTGGTTTTCGCGGTCGGTGCCGGGATGTGGCTCTGGAAAGGGGACACCATCGCCCCGCTCTGGAAGCCGCCGACGGCACCGGTTGGCACGAGCGAATCGGCGAAGGCGCTGAAGGAATCGGTCCGCCTCGACCGCGTGCAGAAAATCGAACTCACCTCGACGGCGGGCACACTCGTCCTACAGAAAGCTGCCGACGGCACCTGGACGCAACCGGGTAACTGGCCGGTGCGCCAACTCGAAGCGACGCAGCTCGCCACGGCACTCTCGAACCTGCAACCGCGTTTTCAGCCGATTGTCGCCGATGGCGATCTCAAAGCGTACGGGCTGGATGCGACGCAGAAACCGATCACCGCAAAGATCGAAGTCGATGGCCAAACGACGACGCTGATCATCGGCCAACCGAGCGAAACCGCAGGCGAACCCCCGTTCGCTCGCCCGACGTACGTGCGAATCAACAGCCAGACGGAGATCGTGCGTTTCGATTCGGACCTGATGCAAATCGTCTCGCGTCCGCCCGATTCGTACCGCCGTCGACAGTTGTTCCCCGAAGCGGATCGCGTCAAAATCATCGGCGGCGAACCGGCAACGCCCGGCAGCGGCGGCCGCGCGGCGATCCTCGGCGATGCCTTCCGCAGCGTGAAAGTGACCGGCCCCGATGGCGCGTTCCAGATCCAGCGCACCGCCAAAACGCCCGAGCCGAAGTCCGAATCCGACCAGCCCGGCGCGGAGAAAACGCTCGCCGTCAACGCCCTCGCCGGTGCCTGGGAGATCGAGTCGCTCGCCGGCAAGCCGGTCCGCGACCGCATCGACCCCACGAAGCTGCGTGCGATCCTTTCCGGTGTGCCCGAACTCTGGGTGGAACAGTTCCTGCCCGCGAAACCACCCACCGAAACGGGCCTCGACAAGCCCGAGCGCAAAGTCGAAATCGTTCGCACCAGCGGCACGACCACCGTGCTGAAAATCGGCAAGGAATCGCGGCGCATCACCAAAATCGAACCGCCCGCCGCGCCGCCGATGTTCGGCCAGCCACCGCAACAACCGCGCATCACCAGCGAAGTGTTTCACTACGCATCGCTCGATGGCCTCGACTTGCTGTTCGAAGTGAAAGCCGAAAAATTCCCCGAGCTATTCGCGAAGCCCGACGATGTTCGCGACCCGTCGCTGGCACGATTTGAAGCGGCGACGGTCACGGCGCTGACAGTCGCGATGAAGGGCAAACCTGCGATCCAGTTAATCAAGAAAAAGGGCAACAAAGACGCGCTGAAAGACGACGACAAACAAGATCGCTGGTACGTCGGCGACATCCTCGCTGAAACGACGAAGGTGACAGAATTGCTCGATTCGCTGGCAAAATGGGAAGCGAAGCCCGCGCCCGCCAAGATCGAACCCGAGAACCCACTCACGCCGCCGAAGCCCGATACCGCCGAGAAAGCGATCGTCGATAACGCCGACGCGAAGACTCTGACCGACCTCGCCATCGACGCCGCCGGTAGCAAGATCACGGTTGTCGCGCAAGAAAAAACCATCGAAGGCCAGCCCGCACCCGCTGCACGCACCTTCACATACATCCTCGGGAAACGCGATGTCGACAAGAAAAAGCTCGCCGTACAAGTCGTTGGCTGGTCGCGAATCAACCTGATCGCCGACGATGCGTTCTCGCTCATCGACCGCCCCGCTCTCGCCTACCGTGGCCGTCGCTTGTTCGACACCGCGGAAGTGCAACTGACCACTGTGACGCTGGTGCAACCCGCCGCCGATGCCTTCACGATTCGCCAGGATGCGAACGCGAAAAACTGGAAGCTGACGCAGCCAATCACGAGCGAAGCGGACGAAACAAAAGCCTCGCAGATCGCTAACGACCTGTCGCGCCTCGAAGCGACCGAGTACGTCGACGATGCGCCGAAAGACGAAGATCTCGACAAAAAGTACGGCCTCAAAACGCCAAAAGTTGTCGCCACGTTAGGCTTCACCGGCGGCAAAGTGCAGACGCTCGCGGTCGGCAACTCTCCGGATTTGAAGCCCGAATATTACGCGCGACTCAACGGCACCGGTAGCGTCTTCACCATCGCCAAAACGAACATCGACACGCTCAAGCAAGGGGCGGTGACGCTGTTGCCGTTGCAGTTGTGGTCGGTGCAACCCGAGAACATTACCGCACTCGAAATTCGCCGCGGCGAGCCGACCGACGCGTACAAATTCGCAAAAGACGGCACCAACTGGAAACTGAGCGGGCCGTTTGATGCACCCGTGCCGTACCTGACGGCGCAGCCGCTACTGACCGCGATCGCGACCGTGAAAGCCGAGAAATACGAGAGCCTGACCGCCACCGATGTCGCGAAATTCGGCTTCGATAAACCCTCGCTGCGGATCAGCGTCAGCTACAAGGATGTCGCGTCCGGCGACGTCAGCCCGATGCCGAAAGAGACGTTGATTACGAAGACGATCCTCGTCGGCAAACCGACCGCCGATGGCGCGACGACCCGCTTCGCGAAACTCGAAGGCAGCCCAACTGCAGCCGTGTTCGCGCTCGCCGATCCGCTGTTCAAGGCCGCCGACAAACCGGCACTCGATTGGCTCGACAAAACGCTGCTGTTCCTCGACGTGGCGCAACTCACGAAGATTCAAATCGTCGGCCCGACCGCCGATGGCAACACGACGTTAACCAAGGACGACAAGGCCGGCTGGAAGGCCGACGGCCAGACGTTCCCCGTCGATCGCCCCTCCGCCGACATGCTCGCGAACATCTTCGCACGGCTCCCGGTGCAGTCGATTGCCGGGTACGGCCCGAACGTCAAATGGGCCGATTTCGGCTTGGAAAAGCCCGAATACACGCTGACAGGAACCTTCACAGCCGCCCCCGGTGATGCCGCAAAACCGGCCGCGCCAACCGTGGCCATCGGCAAGGCGGCCCCCTCCGGCGGGCGTTACGTTCGCGTCGATGGTGGCCTCGCTGTGGGCGTGCTGATCCCGAATGTCAACGATGCCCTGTTGCGAACGAAACTCGATTTCGTCGACCGCTCGATGCTGCAATTCGACCCGACAACACTCACCAGCATTGTGCGAAAAGTCGGTGCCGAAGAACTCGAATTGAAACTCGGTGCGAACGACAAATGGGAGATCGAAAAGCCCGCGAAACTCGCCGCCGACAAGCCATTGCTGGACGAACTCGCCGATCAATTATCGCGGTTGCGAGCAACGAAAGTTGCCGCGTATGCCACGAAGGATCTGAAGCCGTTCGGCCTCGACACCCCGGCAGCGATTTTCACCCTGAAAGTCGGTATCGAAAAGCCCGAAGACAAGATCGTGAAGATCGGCAAACCGGTCGACGACAAGCAACCCGAAGGCGACCGCTACGCGATGATCGACACCAAGGGCGATGTCACTGTCAGCGTACTGTCAGCGGCCATCGCGAAGCGGTTGCTGTCGGCCCCGATCAAGTTCCGCGACCGTACGTTGGCGAAGTTCATCGATGCCGACAAGGCGATCCTCGAACGTGGCGACCGTAAGGTGACGTTCGCCAAAGTCGATGGGGCCTGGAAGATGGTCGAACCGCTCGTCATCGAGGCCGAACAGGGCGACCTCGACGAACTAATTAACGCGCTGGCCAAGCTGCGTGCGGACGAACTCGAAGCCGACAAACCCGTCGACCTGAAGCCGTACGGTCTCGATAAACCCGAGGCAAAATGGGTGTTCCGTTCGGGCGAAAAGGAAGTGCTCAGCCTGCTCGTTGGGGCAAAAGACAAAGCCGGTACACGGGTGTTCGCCAAGCTCGAAAAGGGCGACATTGTGGCACTGCTCGACCCGATCCTCACTGCGAAGATTCTCGGCGAATACCGCAAGCGCGCCGTCTGGACGGGCGTCGATGCGAGCCAGATTGAGACGATCGCCATCAGCGCGGGCACCGCCGGTTTCGCATTGCGCAAGCTCGGCACATCGTGGATTGACACCGCCAAAGAGATGGACCCAATCGACGTGGCGAAAGTAACGGAACTGCTCGACGCACTCGCAGGGTTGAAGGCCGAGCGTTACGTCGCCGACCAGAAAGCCGACCTGAAACTGTATGGCCTGCAACCGGCCCAGCGCGTGATTACGCTATTGCAAAAGGGCGGCGCGACGAAAACCATCCAGATCGGCCGCGAAGAAGGCGGCAGCAACGGCAAACGCTTCTACGCCCGAATCGACGATAAAGACCGCACCGACGTCTTCATCCTCAGCGAAGCCGACTCCACTAAGTTCCAACGCGATCGCGCCACGTATAAGAAGTAAATTATTAGCGAGCGGGATAACATCAAAACTCGCAATTGAGGAAGTTAGGCTTTCATAAGTCTTAGATGCTTACGGAAGTTGTCGCATCTCTTAGAGAACAGTTGAAAACGTATCATCATCGCCCGCTCGAAGGATATACTCTTTCAGTATGGCATTGTCGCATTGGTTGATCGTCCGTCAGGCACGGGAAGCGCTTCGCAATGCGCGCCCGGACGAGGCTCAGCGCCTGTTGGGGCCGCTGGTGGCGGATGGGCACCGCAAAGCCTGGCGGATGCAGCGCGAGGTGGCGGTGGCGTACGCGGCGGCGGGCGAGAAGTCTTTGCGTGCCGACAAATCCGAAGACGCCTGGAAGGTGTTGCTCGCGGCGGAGGCGATGAACTCCGGCGAAAGTCGCGTTTCGGAACTGCGGGTGGCACTTACGCGGCTCGGCTGGGCCGAGTGCCGTGCCGCGATGGAAGCGGGTAACCCGCTGCACGTCGTTCGCACCGTCGCCAAATTGCGAGAACGCAACACGAACCTGCCCGAACTCGACGCGATCGAAGTCGCTGCCCAGGATTGGGTGCTGGCAACGGAGATGGCGGATCGCGGCGACTTTCTGTTGGCACAATCGACGCTCGATACCGTTCGCAACCGCAAGGCGACATTTCCCACAACGGGCCTCGATTCGTTCGCGAACGCACTTTCCGAACGGCACGAACAATTTCGCACGGCCATCGCACGTCTTTCGGAAGCCGCCGACAACACGAACTGGGCGGAGGCGGCGAAGTGGGCCGGGGTTGCGATTGCGGTTGCGCCGAACCATCGCGAAGCCCGCACGATTCAGCTAAGGGCGTGGGAATCGCTGCGCCTGGAGACCTTGCACCACGTCGTCAATGGGGCAGTCAGCTCGCGAATTCCGCTGGCCGCCGTGGCCGGAGCGGCTGCT
>JAYSKW010000332.1:0-1617 GCA_043726085.1 Limnoglobus sp. | reverse complement strand
GGTCGAGTTCGCGAACGCGATAGTGCGCCAATCGAACGGAAGCGGCATCCGCGAGATTGCGAACGATCCGGTGATTAGCGACGGGTGCGAGCCAAGCCGTGCGATCCATAATCTGTCGGCTCCGATAGAACGAACAGCGGCTCGCGACGAATCGCGAGCCGCTGGTTGTAACTTACTAAAATCACCCGTTACTTGCCGTTACTTTCGGCGTTCGGCTTGAAGCCTTTGCACAAGTACACGCCGGCTGGCGGGAAGTTCAACGGGACGAGCTTGAACGTCACATCTTCAAAGTAATTCCGGTAGAAGTTCCAGTACACGTACGGCATCACGGTCAGTTGTCGGAACACGCCGTTCGGACCCATGCTCCGTGCGGCGCTCGCGAGAATCGCCTTGCGGATCGGGTGCGGAATCGACGGCAGTGGCAGCCCGGACACGACGTGATCGACCTGCGAAATCCCGCGATCCGCAAGCAGTTGATCCATATGTGCGGCATCGCCTTGGATGATGTCCGCGTTCGGGAAGCGACGTCGCAACCGTTCGCAGAACTCGGCCTCGATCTCCACGATCAGCAGTTTCGTGTGCGGCTTCACCCGCTTGATCAGCGCTTCAGTAATCGGCCCCGTACCCGCACCCAGTTCGACGATGACCTTTGCCGTCTCGAAGTCGATGCCTTTGAGCATCTCGCGAACGAGATACCGACCGCTGGGGGCGGGGGTGGCGATCGCGGTTCCATGTTTCAGGAACTTGCGAAACACCATCCAGAAGTCGCCGCGGTCGGTGTGTTTCGTGCTGGTGCGTTGGTCGATCGGGGCTGGCGCTGGGGTCATTTGGTTACTCGGGTAGGTTTGACTAGGAGTTGCTCCGACCAGCGCGGATGTGCGGTCGGGATTTCGGATGTCAGAAACACCGTCACGCGACGGTTAATCAAGCGGAACTTCTCGATCTGCGGGGCGTGGCCACACTTCGGTATCGCGAGGAAGTGGCCGTCTTTCAAGTCCTTTGCGGCTTCTTCGGCGGTCTTCGGATCGCACACGCGATCTTTCATGCCCGTCACCAGTAACGTGGGGGCCTGAATGTCCTTCATGCGTGCCCGCACCGACGTCTCCGTGGTGCCTTTCACGGTGCGAAGAACGCCGGTTTTCCATCTGCGATTCGTCACGGCGTTCTTGTAATAGCGAACGATCTCGCGATCGACGTAGCGCGTACGATAGAAAACGCTTCGTACGACGCTATTCCAGTCGCTCGAACGCACGCCTTCCATGATCGGAAGTTGTTCCTTGTCACCCATACCCGATGGGCAGAGCAGTACGAGGCGGTTGACGAGCTCCGGGTATTTCGCGGCAAATTCGATCGCGATCTTACCACCCAGGCTACTTGCCACGATGTGGTAAGGCGGCGTTTGGACGAAGTTCGTCACGTATATGTGGAGTTGCTCGACGAGGAAATCGACGGTGATCGGCTTCTTTTCCGCGATTCGTTTGTGGAGGATTTCGCCATCGTAAACGAGGATATTCGGCGTGTAGACTTCGAAGTAGCGGCTCCAAAACCGTCGGTTCTTGAACCACGATTCGGCTTGCTCGGCGAGACCGTTGATCAATATCAGCGGTTGACGACGTC
>JAYSKW010000331.1:0-9846 GCA_043726085.1 Limnoglobus sp. | reverse complement strand
ACAGGACGATGACGGCCTGACGCGGTTTTCCTCCGAAGACCTCCAACGACTCGCGGAGGCACTCAAGCGCCGTATCGACCCCGTCGATACTCGGAACGTCATCATTCGGCCGGTCGGCGAATCGCGGATCGAGATCATCGTTCCGTTCACGCCATCGCGCAAGAAAGAAGCAGGCACCGAAGATTTCGTGCAGTTCGTGAAGGACGTCGTCTCCCGCGTCGGCGTTCTGGAATTCCGCATTTTGGCCAATGAAACCGATGATAACGAGGCCGTTACCAGTGCGATCGAACTCGTTAATGGGCTAGCCGATAGCGATGCCGACAAAGCGGCAAAAGCCGGTCTGCCACCGCCATCGCCGGTTCGCCGCGAAGGACACACTGTATCAGTCAATAATGTCGTTGCGGAAAACGTGAAATACGAATGGATTGAACTCGGTAAAGAAGAACGCGAATCGCTCGGCTTGAGCATTGCGAAAGCGGAAGTTTCGGACCTTGGACGAAAGTTGGCCGCAAGCCGCGGCAAAGCCGTTGTGCATCAAGGTGCTCGCGGCGATCGTGCCGAACAAAGCAGTATGTTGCTGTTCAGCCGCAAGTTCACGAAAGAGCAACCCGCGAAGGAAGAAATCGGCAAAGACATCGAGTATTACGTCTTGACGCGGGTTTCGGACCTTGACCAAGTCCGCATCGGTGGCGATGTCACGATGACGGCCACCGCCGACAACCAGAGCGGTAGCTGGATCACGAACTTCCGCTTCAACGGTGCGGGCGACGCGAAGTTCGGAGCGATGACGGGCCGTAACAGACCGACCGCCGGGCAAACGATTCGCCACCTCGCGATTTTGCTCGACGATAAAATCGTTTCCGCACCCACTGTGAATTCTGAGATTCGCGGTGGTGGTCAGATTAGCGGAAACTTTACCAAAGATGCCGTCGATCGCCTCGTGTATATCTTGCGTTCCGGTGCCCTCACCGCCGAACTGAAGCCGAATCCCGTCAGCGAAAACTTCGTCGGGCCGACACTTGGCCGTGACACGATCACCAAGGGGCTATGGTCGGTCGGCCTGTCATTCCTCGCGGTGATGGTGTTCATGGTCGTGTACTATCGCTTCGCAGGTGCCGTCGCTTGCGTGGCGTTGATGATTAACTTGCTCCTCACAGTTGGCTTCATGATCTCTGTGAATGCCGCATTCACCTTGGCGGGCCTCGCGGGCATCGTGCTGATGCTCGGCATGGCAGTCGATGCGAACGTGCTGATTTACGAACGGGTCCGGGAAGAACGCGAAAAGGGTGCGAACCTGCTCGCCGCAATTCGTGCCGGTTACGACCGAGCCTTGCCGACGATTATCGACACGCACGTATCGAGTATCTTCACCGCCATCGTGCTGTTCGTGTTCGGTAACGACAACCTTAAAGGCTTCGCGGTCAGCCTCACCGTGGGCTTGATTATCAGCTTGTTTACCTCGTTGTTCGTCACCCGTCTGATCTTCGACTTCTGGCTGACGAAACGCTGGATGACCGATTTCCGCCCGATGAAACTGTTCGCTCGCCCGAACATCAACTTCATGGGTATCCGCAAGCAGATGTTCGCACTGACGGCGTTCTTGACCATCGCGGGCCTCGGGTTGTTCTTGGTTCGCGGCAACAACGGCCTCAACGTCGACTTCCGTGGCGGTACCGTTTACGGTGGTCGCCTCTCGGAAGCACGTGGCCTATCGACAACTGGCGGCAAGCCCGGCATCCTCGACCTCCTCGCCGAAGCGAAGCAAGCCGAGAAGCTGAAGGTCAAAGATGTGATCGCGGTTCAAGACACCGATTCGGCGGTGAAGGTCGGTACGCTGCGTTCGGAAAACACATACAAGATCTTGTACGAAGGCTCCGTCGAACCGGTCGTCGTCACGCTTTCAAACAAGCCCGCTGGTAACACGCCGGACGAACAACGCGAATCGCTACGGATACGCGCGTCGAGCATGCCCGATTCCTCCGTCGAGCAAGTCATCGTGTCGAGCCTCGACACGGACCTGGCCACGGGCACGTCGAAGTCGTTCACGATTCGTACGACCGAAAAAGAAAAAGAACTCGTGCAAGTGATGCTCGATCGCTTGTTACGCGATGAAAGCGGCGCGTCGCTGATGGAAACCGTGAAGCTCAAATCGACCGCGGTTGATGGCTCGTCGATTCTGCTGGAATTCCAACAGCCGACCTCGGTTGCGTACGCAGAATCGTTGATGAAACGCCAGTTCCGCCTCGTCGGTCGCGAACCGCTAACGGGTCGCCCGTTCCTCGCCACCGGCATTGCGGCACCGACCGATTCGGACGAACGAAAGAGCCAGATTGCGTCGGGTAAATACCTGCAAGTGCGGTTCGATGTGGCGAAGAACTCGGAGTTCAAAGCCCTCGCCGATACGGTCCAAAATCGCGCCGATGCCGCGAAGGTGTCTGCCGTTCTCGGGGGCATTGGCATCGCGGCCGCCGAGTCGACGCTCGCCGACGAAGACCGGGCTGCACTCGTTCGGATCGCCGATGGTTTCAAAGCCACCTTTGAAGCCCGCCCCGTGCCCGAACGCCTCGAAACCTTCGATGCCGCACTCGCCACGGACACGCAAGCCAAGGCGTTCTATGCCATCATCGCGAGTTGGGTGGCCATCTTGCTCTACCTCTGGTTCCGCTTCGGTAGCTGGACGTTCGGCCTCGCTGCCGTGTTCTGCCTCATCCACGACCTTTGCTTCACGCTCGGTGCGATCGCACTCTGCCACTACCTGCACATCCTGCCGATCTTCGGCACGGTGCTGCAACTGCAAGACTTTAAGATCGACCTCGCCACGGTAGCCGCACTGCTAACGCTGATCGGGTATTCGGTGAACGATACGATCGTCGTGTTCGACCGAATCCGCGAAGTGCGTGGCAAGAATCCGCTCCTTACCGAGAAGATGATTAACGACAGCGTCAACCAAACGCTGAGCCGAACCGTGCTGGCGTCGCTGACGGTGTTCCTCGTCGTCGGCGTGCTGTATTGGTTCGGCGGCGACGGCGTCCACTTATTCGCGTTCGTGATGGTCGTCGGTGTGATCGTGGGAACCTACTCGTCGATCTACATCGCCAGCCCGCTGCTGCTGTTCTTCGGCGAAGGCCAACCGAAGCCCGAGTTGCCCGCCACACCCGTCAAGGGAAAAGCACTCGCTGCGAAGGTGTAAAACCACCTGCTGAGCGAATCAATTGCAAAACAACTCGATCGGATGCACGGCCATGCGTCCGCTGAGGTCGCGGATCTGGTGGCGACACGAGGTGCCATTGGCGACCACGGTGGCGGTCGGCGAGGCTTTCAGTGAAGGCAGAAGTGAGAGATTTGCGATTTGCACGCTGAGGTCGTAATGTTCGCGTTCGTAGCCGAACGCGCCGGCCATTCCGCAACAGCCCGCATCGAGTACGGTCACTTCGGCCCCCGGTAATAGTCGCAGTGCGTCGGCGGTTCCTTTCATGCCAACGAGGGCTTTCTGGTGGCAGTGCCCGTGGAACAGCATCGGCCCTTGCTGCACCGGAATATCGAATGACAGCCGGTTGTCGCGAATCTGCCGCGATAGCCAGACTTCGATCAACTCGGCGGCACCCGCCACCTGTTTTGCGACATCACCGGGAACGAGTTCGGGCCATTCATCGGACAGCGTCAGTATGCAACTCGGTTCGAGTCCGAGGATCGGTACGCCTTTACTCGCGGCAGTGGCCAGTTTCGCGATCCCCTGTGTGGCAAGCTGTTTTGCCGCTTTCAGAAACCCCTTCGAGATCATCGCTCGCCCGCAACAAATGCCCGCAAGTTCGACCGCGTACCCGGCACGTTCGAGAACTTCGATTGCCGCACGCCCGATTTGTGGCTCCTGAAATGTCGTGAAACAATCGTCGAGTAGAATCACACGCCGCGCGTTTGGCGATGCTGTTTTCGCGCGTTCGCCGAACTGATTGCGCACGTGTGCCGAGTGCCATTCGGGTAGCGGGCGGCGCTTGTCGATACCAATTGTGGCTTGCATGAGACTCCGCACGAAACCGCGCCGACCGAACCAGTTCGACAGTCCGGCGAACCGCGACGCGAGCGGAGAAAGCCAGTCGATGTTCTTCACGGCGAGGTGCCCGAGCGGGCGGCGGCGCGTCGCAAAATAGGCTTGCAGGAACTCGGCTTTCAGTTTTGCCAAATCGACGTTACTCGGGCATTCGGTCTTGCACGCCTTGCAGGACAGGCACAAATCCATCACATCGTACAGCCAGCGTTCGCCGAGTGGCGCGCGGGCTGCGGGGGCGTTGCCGGGCGGTTGCAGCGCGAGCCGTAGTGCGTTCGCGCGGCCACGGGTGCTGTCGCGTTCGTCGCGGGTGGCTCGGAAACTCGGGCACATCGCGCCGCCCTGCGTCTTCCGACACACGCCCGCGCCGTTGCACAATTCGATACTGCGGAAGAATCCGCCGGTGCCACCGAAGTCGAGGATCGTCGGCGGATCGGGTGCTTCGACGCCCGGCGGCAGACGTAGGTTCTCCTCCATGCGCGGCGCGTTCACGACCTTGCCGGGGTTCAGAATCCCGTTCGGGTCGAAGGCGCGTTTGATGTCGCCAAACGCGGAATAAATCGCGTCGCCGAACATCTTGCAGTTCCATTCGCTCCGCACCAAACCGTCGCCGTGTTCGCCACTCAGGCTTCCGCCGAATTCGAGAACGAGGTCGGTCACATCGGTCATAATCGCCCGCATTCGCACGATGTCACTCGGGTCGTGCAGGTTCAGTACGGGGCGAATGTGCAGGCAACCGACACTCGCATGGCCGTAAAACGTGCCATCGGTGCCGTGCTTGTGGAAGATCGCGCGGAAGCGGTCGGCGAACTCCGGCAGCTTCTCCGGCGACACTGCTGTATCTTCGCAAAACGTCACCGGCTTGCCGTCACCGGGCATACTGTAGAGCAGCGGCACAGCGGCACTTCGCAAGTTCCAGAGCGAGTCGCGCTGGTTGCGGTCCGTCGCAATCACGACCGCCGTCAGCCCGCTTGCGCCCTTCAGTTTCTGTGCCAATTTCAAGACGCGATCATTGACCTCGGCGGCATCGTCACCGGAAAATTCGACCATGAACAACGCCGCCGGGTGGCCGTGAATCGAAGCCATCGCCTCCGCCAGCGAACGTTGTTTCCGTGCGAGATCGATGAACAATTTGTCGAGCAATTCCACTGCTGATGGCTGAAACTCCATGCACAACGCGAGGCAATCGAGCGCGGCACGCAGTGTCTCGAAGTGCGGTACCAGCAACCCGCGATGCTTCGGCAACGGCACCACGGCGAGTTCCGCGCCCGCCAGTACCGCGAGCGACCCTTCGCTGCCGACGATCAGCGGGGCGAGCGTGTGCGTGGGGTTCGCCAACAGCGACGGCAAGTTGTACCCGCTGACGCGGCGCACGATTTTTGGGAAGCGTCGGTCGATCTCGGTGGCGTGCTGTTGCGCGACGCGGGCCGCCGTGCGGTACGCCTCGCCTTCGCACGACCGGCGTTCGAGTTTGCGCTGATATTCGACGTCGGAAAGCGGGCCGAACGCCGTTAGCGTGCCGTCGGACAGCACGACGTTTAACGAGCGGACGTGGTCGACCGTTTTGCCGTAGACGATCGAATGCGAACCCGCCGAGTTGTTGCCGATCATCCCGCCGAGCGTCGCGCGGTTCGCGGTGGCGACGTCCGGGCCGAACAGCAAACCGTGCTTGGAGAGTTCGCGATTGAGTTGATCGAGCACTACGCCGGGTTGCACGCGCACCGTGCGATTGACCGTATCGACGTCGCCGATGCGGTTGAGATACTTCGAGCAATCGATGACGATACCGGGGCCGATCGACTGCCCCGAAAGACTCGTTCCACCGCCGCGTGCGGTGATTGGCACGTTGAGTTCGGATGCAATCTGCACCGTGGCAATCTAATCGCTTTCGGTATTCGGCAGTACCACGCCGAGCGGCACGATCTGATAGTGACTCGCATCGGTAGCATACAATCGTCGCGAAGTCTCATCGAACCGCACCTCGCCCGAAGTGTGCCGTGCGAGGTAGCGAACGAGAGAGTCAGTCCGAACGCCAGTGAAATCGCTCATGCGGTTAGTTTAGGCGAAGTCCATGCGGTGCGTAGCGTTGCAGGCACACCGAGCATGTGAACTTCTGATAAGCTGGCATTCGTAACCGTTCGCGGAATATTTCGTTTAGCTGAGAGCCAATTGGCATCGAAGTTAAAGCAGAGGCAATACAATGCCAGACATCGCTTACATAAAAGGCGACGCGACTTGTCCTCAAGCGAAAGGGATCAAGATCATTTGTCACGTGTGCAACGACATCGGCGGCTGGGGCAAAGGCTTTGTGCTGGCTCTCTCGAAACGTTGGGAGCTACCGGAAACATCTTACCGTGCGTGGTACGCGGCTGGCAAAAGCGGGGGATTTGCACTCGGTGTCGTCCAATTCGTTCCAGTCGAGTCGTACATCTGGGTGGCCAACATGATCGGCCAAAAGGGTATCAAACGAGGCAGTTCCGGGCCACCGATCCGATACGACGCCATTGCCGCGTGCCTACTACAAGTCGCGGCCAAGGCGCACGAGTTGGGGGCGTCGGTTCATATGCCTCGGATCGGCTGTGGACTTGCGGGCGGCGATTGGTCGAAGGTCGAGCCACTGATTCAGGCGAACGTGACGGGGCTTGGCGTAGCGGTGACGGTGTACGATTTCGAGTCGTAGCAAATCGTTCGCGTGCGAATTTCTATGATACCCTCGTCCAGGATGGCCTTCGCGAAATGGCGTGTCGTTGTAAACTCGTGTCGAGGAATGTCCATGTCATCTGGCGCTGCCAAGGTTCTCCCCAATCATCTCCTATCGCTCAAAGATCGCCTGTCGCGGCTCACGTTTACTAACGCTTGCAAGCTGTTAGGCCCGCAGGGTCGGTTGCTGATTTCGAGCAACGCCAACAAATGGCTAATTAGTATTCCCGACGATGTCCAATTCGATGGCGATACGCTTCGCGTGAAGTTCCCGTTAATGCTCGACGTACCGCCGGTCACGGTCACGATCGAGCGGAACCCGGAAGCGTTGCAGTCGCTGCGCTTTCACTGCGACGCTTGCAAAAATGCGTGCGATCACGTCGGTGCGGTGTTCTCGATGGTACTCGAGGAAAAGACCGCGTTGGGCCTTGCGGTTCCGCCGCCGGAACGTCTGCCCGTCGAAAGCCTCGGCGAAAACGACCTCGTGAAGCAGGCGCTCGCCGACCGCGAAAAGCGTGCCCGCGAAGAGAAGATGACGGTGATCGGCGTGAGCCCGAAACAGCCGTGGACCGATTACGCGGTGACGAATCGCCTCAGTGGGAAGTCGTATCTCGTGAAGCTGCGCGGCTTCGAACTCGGCGATTCTTCCTGCACGTGCCCGGACTTTCGCACCAACACGCTCGGCACGTGCAAGCACGTTCTCAAGGTGGCGGTCACCGTGCGTCGTCGGTTCGCGGCCGTCGTGCTTCGCAAGCGACACCGACCCGCGCTACTCGAGTTGCACCTCCTGTATGCCAACGTGGTGTCACTGCGGTTAGTCGTTCCCGAAAAGCTCGACGACGAGACTGCGAAAATCATCGCGCCGCTACGCGACAAGCCGATCGAGAACCTGCCCGACCTGCTCAAACGGCTGACGAAACTGCAACAGCGCGAGCGCGATGTGGTGGTGTCCCCCGATGCGGAGGAGTTCATTCAACAGCGGATGGCGCAAGATCGGCTGCAAAGTTTGACTGCGGAAATTCGCAAGAATCCGGAACAGCACCCGTTGCGGACAACGCTGTTAAAAGTGCCGTTGTTGCCGTACCAGATGGACGGCGTGGCGTTCGCGGTCGGCGCGGGTCGTGCGATCCTCGCCGACGATATGGGCCTCGGCAAAACGATTCAGGGCGTCGGCACGGCGGAGTTGCTCGCCCGAGAAGCCGAAATTCAAAAGGTGCTCGTCATCTGCCCCGCATCGCTGAAATCGCAGTGGCGAAACGAGATTCACAAGTTCTGTACGCGCAACGTGCAACTCATCACCGGGGCCATCGCCGAGCGTGCGGACCAATACGGCAACGACTGTTTCTTCACGATCTGCAACTACGAGCAAGTGCTACGCGACCTGCTAGCGATCGAGCAAACGCACTGGGATCTGATCATTCTCGACGAAGGCCAGCGGATCAAGAACTGGGAATCGAAGACGAGCCGAATCGTCAAATGTTTGCGGTCGAAATTTGCACTAGTGCTATCGGGCACGCCGCTCGAGAACCGCCTCGACGACCTCTATTCCGTGGTGCAATTCGTCGACGACCGTCGGCTCGGGCCGGGCTTTCGCTTCTTCAACCGGCACCGCGTCGTCGACGAAAAGGGCAAGGTGCTCGGCTACAAGAATCTCGGCGAATTGCGCGAAACACTGAAGCCGGTGTTGTTGCGCCGAACGCGCGAAAGCGTGCGGCTCGAGCTGCCACCGCGAACGACCGAAATCCTGCGCATCACGCCGACGCAGGAACAGCTCACGATGCACGCGGGCCACATGCGGATCGTCGCTTCCATCACGCGCAAAAAGTTCCTCACCGAGATGGATCTGCTTCGGCTGAAAAAAGAATTGCTCATGTGTCGGATGGTCGCCAACAGCACGTATCTCGTCGATAAAGAGACTCCGGCGTACTCAAGCAAGTTGGTGCAACTCGACGAGTTGCTCGGCCAACTCGTTGCGGAAGAGGGGCGGAAAATCATCGTCTTTTCCGAGTGGACGACGATGCTCGATCTCATCGAACCGCTGATCCAGAAACGCAACCTCGCGTTCGTGCGGCTCGACGGTAGCGTCCCGCAAAAGCAACGCGAAGAACTAGTGCATCAGTTCCAGAACGACCCGGCGTGCGGCGTATTCCTCGCGACGAATGCGGGTTCGCTCGGCCTGAATTTGCAGGCAGCGAACACCGTCATCAACGTCGATTTGCCGTGGAACCCCGCCGTACTCGAACAGCGGATCGCCCGCGCCCACCGCATGGGCCAAACGCAGCCAGTGCAGGTGTTCATTCTCGTTACGGAACAGACGCTCGAAGAGAATTTACTGAGTACGATCGCCGCGAAGAAAGACCTCGCACTCGCTGCACTCGATGTGGACTCCGACGTCGAGAATGTCGATTTGCACAGTAGTTTGGAAGAACTGAAAAAACGCCTCGAAGTGCTACTCGGTTCGCAACCCGAAGCCCCCGTCGTCGAGAAGATGAAAGAGCGGGTCGCCGAGGAAATTCATACGCCGAGTCGCGATCGTATCGCCGCCGCCGGTGGGGAATTGCTGAGTGCCGCGTTCAAGTTGCTGGGCGAAATGGTGAACTCGTCGGCCGCCGCCGCGCCGCCCGATGCGCTCGTGGCAAGTTTGCGTTCCGGCCTCGAAGCGTTCGTCGAAGGCGGCGATAAACCGCGCCTAACGATCACGCTACCCGACCGTGCCACGCTCGATCAACTCTCGCTGTCGCTGGCCCGCTTACTGTCCGCCGTGGCCCAACCAGCGACAGTGAAAACCACCACAGGAACTGGTTGATACGATGAAGAATCAATTGCAGATTAACACTTATCTGGGGATCGTCGCGATCTCGTCGCTGGCATTCGTTGCGGAAACCACGTATTACTTGTTCGCGATCCCGATGAACAATGACGGCGAGAAATGGCTGCCACAGTTTGCATCGTGGGCAACCGCGTTTTTTGGCCAATGCGGCATTTATCTGACAATCTTATGCCCGACTGCGGCACATGCACTGAGCGGTCGATGGTCGTGGTCCGTCCGGATACTCACTGCGGTTTCGATTTATTGCTGCGGAAGCATGGCAATGTTAACG
>JAYSKW010000330.1:0-7920 GCA_043726085.1 Limnoglobus sp. | reverse complement strand
TCCCCTATAACACCCCCCCCCGATCGCTGGGCGATAGGATCTCGACGATCAAATCCGGTGGCAACGGGTTGTATCCGTGCGGGCGGTTCGGAACACGTGCCATGCTGTAAAAGGAAATGTCCGGGCCACGCACCGTATCAGGATCGCGTTCGATGGTGACGGCATTCTCCGTCAAAACCCAGCCGAGCTTTCCAGGGTTCACGACGTTTTTCAATAACCAAACGAGTTGAGCATGAACCAGGCAATGTTCGGCCTGATTCACCGCCACGGTCACGATCTCCCCACGGAACAGTTCTTGCTTTGAACCATCCTCCGGTTCCTGCAAGTTCAAGAACTCTTCGGCGGTCATCGATCTTGTCGCAATCGCAGACATCTCGAACCCCTCAAAACACGCTTGGAATTTACTCGAAGAACTCCGCGACTTTGCACGCAAACCCCGGCAGCACGTCACCGCCAGTGATGATGTCGTCTTCGCCGTGTTCGACGCCGCGAGTCGAACCGGCGTAAACCATCACAGTTCGCGTGACGGGGTCTACGACCCAGACGATTGTCGTTCCCGCCGTGATGTACTCGCTGATCTTTTCCTGAATCGCTCGGCGACGATCATTCGGTGAAAGCACTTCGACGACAATGTCGGGTGGGATTTCAAAAAAATCATCGGGAACATCTGGCAGACGTGTGATGCTGTAGAAACAGACATCCGGTCCTCGAACGGTGTCGGGTTCACGTTCGAGAATCACCCCCGATTCCAGGAAAACCCAGCCTAAACGATTCGGTTTCGTGTAATGAATCAGCAACGCGCCAATGTTGGCTTGCACGAAACCATGACGAGGTTTTGGTCGAGACATCGTCACAATCTCCCCGCGTACGAGTTCCTGCTTCGACCCGTCGACGGGTGGGGACATTGCGGCGAACTCTTCAGCGGTTATGAACTGCGTTATCGTTGTCATGTCTCGGCTCCTTCAATTCGTTGTACGGTTCTCAATCTGCGAAGAACTCCGCGACTTTGCACGCGAACCCCGGCAGCACGTCGCCGCCGGTGATGGTGTCGTCGTCGCCGAGTTCGACGCCACGCAGATTGCCATCGTAGACCATGACGGTTCGCGCATCGGGATCGACGACCCAAATGATTGTCGTTCCCGCCGCAATATACTCGCTGATCTTTTCTCGGATCGCACGGCGACGATCATTCGGCGACAGCACTTCGACGACAATGTCGGGTGGGATACGGTTATAACCTTGTGGTCGATTCGGAACTCGCGAAATGCTGTAGTACGAAACGTCAGGCCCGCGCACCGTATCGGGATCGGTTTCTACGCATACACCGGCTTCCGGCATGACCCACCCCAAACGGTTCGGTGTAACGAGGTTTTTAAGTAGCCACAAAATTTGTCCTTGAACTAATCCATGTTCGCTTTGAATTGGTGGCATCGTCACAATTTCCCCGCGTACGAGTTCTTGCTTCGAACCATCTGCTGGCTCTGGCATGTTCATGAACTCTTCAGCGGTTATGAACTGCGTTATCGTTGTCATGTCTCGGCTCCTTCAATTCGTTGTACGGTTCTCAATCTGCAAAGAACTCCGCGACTTTGCACGCGAACCCCGGCACAACATCGCCGCCGGTGATGGTGTCGTCTTCGCCGAGTTCGACACCATGGAGACTACCATCATAGACCATCACAGTTCGCGCTACGGGGTCGACGACCCAGACGAGTGTCGTCCCTGCCGTGATGTACTCGCTGATCTTTTCCTGGATCGCGCGGCGACGATCGTTTCGCGAGTTCACTTCAACGGCCAGATCTGGTGGAACCTCTCCGAAGCTGTCGGGGACATCTGGTAAGCGTGCGAGACTATAAAAGCAAACGTCCGGCCCGCGAAGTGTATCGGGATCACGTTCGAGAACGACGCCGCCATCCGTGAAGACCCAACCCATACCTTTAGGTTTGACAAAGTTGCGTAACAGCATCCCGATAGTTAGCTGAATGTAAGCGTGTCGAAGGTTCGGTCGAGACATCGTTACAATTTCCCCGCGTACGAGTTCTTCTCGCGACCCATCTGCTGGCTCGGGCCGTTCGGCGAACTCTTCCGCGGTGATCCATTTCGTCGTCAGCGTTGTCATGTCGCTTCCTCGTTCAGTTCTCGTTATCATAACAACCTGCGAAATGGTTCACCCACCCCAATCGGAATTCCTTCATGCGCTGGCTCCTTCTACTGTTTGCATTCATTCCGCATTCCGCATTCCAAACTCCGCAATTGCAGGCGGCGGACAAGCCGGTACCGACTTCGGAAGCGGCGGCGAAGATGAAAGTACCGCCGGGGTTTCACGTCACACTGTTCGCGGGTGAGCCGGACATCGTCCAGCCGATCGCGTTCACGTTCGACGATCGCGGGCGGATGTGGGTCGTCGAGTGCCTGAGCTACCCGAAGTGGAGCCGCGACGGCAAAGGACACGATCGCGTCGTGATTCTCGAAGACACCGATGGCGACGGCAAGCACGACAAGAAAACGGTGGTGATCGACAACGGCGTGAACCTTTCGGGCATCGAGTTCGGCTTCGGCGGCGTCTGGCTCTGTTCGTCACCGAACCTGATTTTCGTGCCAATCGCCGACGACAAGCCGAGCGGCCCGCCGGTGATTCACCTCGACGGTTGGAACATGACCGACACGAAGCACACCGTGTTCAATAGCCTCATTTGGGGGCCGGACGGCTACTTGTACGGCACCAACGGCATTCAGGCGAAGGCGTTCATCGGTGCGCCGGGCACGCCGAAAGAGAAGCGGCCGTACATGGATTGCGGCGTCTGGCGCTACCATCCAACCAAGAAGAACTTTGAAGTCGTCGCGACCGGCACGACGAACCCGTGGGGCCTGGACTTCGACGAACACGGCGAAATGTTCATCACGAACTGCGTGATCGACCACCTGTTCCACGTCGTGCCCGGCGGGCGATACGAACGGATGTACGGCCAAGACTCCAACCCATACGCCTTCGGGTTGATGGGCAGTGCGGTGGACTACAAGCACTGGGGGGGCGGTCACTGGACCGATGGCCGCGCCGATCTGAAGACCGGCCTGAAGAAGGAACACGACGACGCGGGTGGCGGTCACGCGCACAGCGGCGCAGCGATTTACCTCGGCGACAACTTCCCCAAGGAGTATCGCAACACGCTGTTCACCTGCAATATCCACGGCAACCGCATCAATAACGACGGCCTCGAACGCACGCCATCCGGGATGAAGGGCGTCCGCCGACCGGACTTCCTATTCGCGAACGACCCGTGGTTCCGCGGCATCTGCGTCAAGCAAGGCCCCGACGGCGGCTTGTACGCCAGCGACTGGTGCGACACCGGCGAGTGCCACAACTACGAAGTCGCCGACGTGACGAACGGGCGCATCTACCGCACGATCTACGGCGATCAGAAAAGTTGGAAGGGCGATGTCAGCAAGATGACGGACGAAGAGTTGTGGAACCTGCATAAATCCAAAAACGAATGGCTCGTACGAAAAGCCAGGCGAGTCCTTCAGGAACGCGCCAGCGTGGGAACGGTTGCTCCGTGTCCGTGGGCGGAAAACAAACTGTTCGTGTCCGAAGACAATGCGTTGAATCTTCGCGTCATGTGGACGAATTTCGCGACGGGGCAACTGCTGCCTGGATTCTGTGCGATCGCGGCGTTCAACAAGAACGAATCCACTGCGGTTTGGGGAACTCGACTGGGAATGGAATCGGGTCAGACGGACACTGGGTTTATCGGTACGATTCGACGAATGGCGTCCGAAACCGCATTCCCATCTCAGCGTGGTGCGATTGCGGCCTCGTTGCCACGCCTGCGCTTCGAAGATCAGTTTGGGTTGGCCCCACTGCTGTTTGCGAAAACTGCCGACAATGCCGACGCGAAGCTCAGCCAACTTTACTGGCTCGGCATCCAGCCGGCGGTGCTAGCGAAAGCCGATGAAGCACTGAAACTCGTGAACGCGATTGCCATTCGGCGGGTGCGGACGAACATCGTTCGCCTCGTGCTAACATTGCCGAATTCGGAGCCGACGAAGCAACTCGATGCGGTCTTCCCGGTACTGAGATCGGCACCGGACAACGAGACGCGGCAAGACATTTTGCAAGGCATCGTGCAGGCGTTCGAGGAACGCAAGAGCGTCGTGCCTCCCGAAAGTTGGAAGGTGATTTATGAGTCGATGTCGAAGCACCCGAACGCCGCAATCGTCGCACTCACCAACGATATTGCCTTGAAATTCGACGATGCGCGAGCGATCGCGGATATGAAAGCCAAGATCGTCGCAACGGGCGATGCGGGCGAGCGGAACCGCACGATCGCCCTGTTGGCCGCCCGCAAGACAGTCGCGCTTTCGCCGATGTTGCGGACGCTGTTAGCGGACCCAGCGGTTCGCCGTTCTGCAATCGTCGCACTGTCGAACTACACTGACGACACCACGCCGACCGCGATTCTGGCGGTCTACGCCAGTCTCACTACCGACGAAAAAGCCGATGCCGTGCAGACGCTGTCGTCGCGTGCCAGCTACGCGATGGCACTCCTCGATGCCGTCGAGAAAGGCACCGTTGCCAAGGCCGACATTACCGCATTCACCGCACGCCAAATCGCGACACTGAAGGATCAAACCGTCGTCGCGAAGCTCAAGGCCGTCTGGGGTGAAGTGAAACCAGCGAGCGCGACCCGCAACGTGCAGATCGCGAAGTACAAAGCGATGCTGTCGCCGGATATGCTGAAAACGGCGGACGAAAATCGCGGGCGGGTATTGTTCACCAAGAACTGCGCCACGTGCCATAAGCTGTTCGGTGAAGGGCAAGTCGTCGGCCCGGAACTCACCGGCAGCCAACGTGCGAACCTCGATTATCTCTTGGAAAACGTCGTCGATCCGAGTGCCGCCGTCGCGAACGAATACAAGATGACCGCGTTCTACCTGCTCGATGGCCGCCTCGTTACCGGCATCATCCGCAAAGACTCGCCCAACGGCGTAACCGTGCGAACGGTGAACGAGGAACTCTTCCTGCCAATCGCGGACATCGAAACCCGCAAACCGACGCCAAACTCCGTCATGCCCGAAGGCTTACTCGACACGTTGAAGCCCGACGAGATCCGCGACCTGATTGCGTATTTGCAAAAGAAATAGCGGTGTCACCGAATCGATCTACCTCTACATAGGGGCTTTACAGAATGGACGCGATTATGTTTCGCTCGATGTTGGCGATAGTTTTGAGCTTGACCGCGTGTGCGGTGGCGGCCGACCCGAAGCCGATGACTTCGTCGCTACGCAAGGATGGCACGTTGCTCGTGAACGGCAAGGCGGTGATGCCGTACGGCTTTTACATCTCGACGGGGCACACGGGAGATATGCGGCTGAAGTGCGTCGAGCAGACCCACGCGATTGGCGGTACGGTCGTCCACATTCAGGGGCCGTGGCACGAAGATACGCGCTTCCTCGACAAGGCAACCGAACTCGGCATCTGGGTCGTGGCCGGGCATACTGAAACCGAAGCGAAGCTCGATCGCGTGCGGAAGTTCAAGGATCACCCGGCGATCATCGCATGGACGATCTTCGACGACGCAAACACGCTTTCGACCGTGGAACATCTCACCAAAATGAACAAGCTGGTGAAGGAAATCGTACCGCATCGCCTGACGTTCAACCCGCTCGGCACGCAGAGCCGCGATGTGCTGATGCCTGCGGCGGGGTTCTTCGGTTGCTCGGACTTCATCGGCTGGGAAATGTACCCCGTGGCCAACCCGAAGGCCGCCGACCCGAGCCTGAAAGCGACCGAAACGCAGATGGTGATGGTGAGCAAAGCGGCAACGCTGGCGAACTGCCCATACTGGATTCTACCGCAGACATTCCGTTGGCCTGGCAACCGCGTACCCACCCCTGCCGAGTATCGCAACCTGTGTTACGTCGGCCTTATCAACGGTGCGAAAGGCGTGATGCCGTGGTCGATCTACCACATGGTCGATTCGCCAGCGGTGCAAGCCACGAAGAAGGCTGCGGGCAAACCGGCGTGGGAAGAATGGTACCTACCCGACAGCAAAGATTTGTGGGCCGAATGCGGTGCGGTGGCACTCGAATTAAAGGCACTCGCACCATTCCTGCTCGATGCCAAGCGGACCAAACGCACCGACGGCGGCGATGTCACAGCCGCGATCTGGCAGAGTGAGGGAAGCGTGGTGATCGTTGCGAATTTGTCCGAAACCGAGTCGAAGCCCGTGTCGCTGGAGTTGCCGAACGGCGATTGGAAACCGGCATTCGCGACTCGCCCGAAAGGTTTGGTGTTCGCCGACGGCAAGCTCACCGGCGAGATCGGCAAAGCCGAAGTTCACGTCTACCGCGCCGTTCGGTAACGGTCGCGAGCATCCTCAAAAAAATCGCGTCGCGACACCGGTGTGTCGCGACGCGAAATTGTTTGCAGATCTCGAATCGGCCTTACGGCTTGATTTTCGATGCCACGTTGCTGAAGGTTTGTCGCGTGCTCTCACCCAGTGCGGTGATGGCAATCAAACAGACCACGACGATCAGTGCCAACATCACCGCGTATTCGACGGCAGTAGGCCCATCTTCCTTCTTTAAGAACTTGACCAGCGGACGCAGAAATCGATTCATACAACCTGAGGGGGTTAACTCGATGACTAGGGTGTGTCACCACCCCGACGTCATCGAAGACGGGGATGGGGCCTCCGCTTTCACGGCAACCACATCCCCGTCTTCTCAGGTAAGCTCAGACTCTGCTTAGCTAGCAGCAGGAGCCTTGATGTTGCTATTCACATAGCTGAACGTCGAGCTAGCGCTGGAACCCAGGGCGGTGATGGCTGCGATGCAGACGACGATAATCAGTGCGAGCATCACGGCGTACTCGACTGCGGTGGGGCCATCTTCCTTCTTGAGGAATTCGACCATCTTCTTTGCGATCAGATTCATCGGTGCTCTCCGTCAGTGTTGTTCGCAAGCATCGTGGGTGACAGAGACAAGTCTCCGTCGTTCTTCTACCCCGTGCGTTGCTGACACATGAACCTAGAGCACGATTACAACCGGTGCAAACCGCACAACCGATTTTTTCTGAGTTCCTGACCGAGCCGTGTCGATCCGGACACTCAACACCTAGAACAGCACCATGGGCCGGGCGCGCTTTACCTAAACTGCCCGACCGGAAAATTCTCCATCTGGTGTCAGTTATGACGGATCTGCCGAATCGTAAGAGTTTGACAACAACCGCAGGCCCCGGACGGGCACCCAACCGGGCGATGCTCCGGGCCGTCGGGTTCCAAGACGAGGACTTCGATAAGCCGATGGTCGGCGTCGCTTCCTTGTTCAGCGACATCACCCCTTGCAACAGCCACCTGGACCGCTTGGCCCGCAAAGCGATCGAAGGCATCCGTGCGGCGGGGGGCGTCCCGCAAATCTTCGGCGCGCCGACCGTCTCCGACGGCATCAGCATGGGCCACATGGGAATGCGCTATTCGCTCGTTTCCCGCGAGGTCATCGCCGACTGCCTCGAGACCGTCTCCGGTGCGATGAACCACGATGGTTTGCTCGCCATCGGCGGCTGCGACAAGAACATGCCCGGTTGCGTGATGGCACTCGCACGCCTGAACGTGCCGGGAATTTTCGTCTACGGCGGCAGCATCCTCCCCGGCAAAGGGCCGGACGGCGAAGATGTCGATATCGTTTCGATCTTTGAAGCCGTCGGTAAATTCCAGGCGGGCACGATCGACGAAAAGAAGCTGCACAAGATCGAGTGCGAATCGTGCCCGAGTGCGGGGTCGTGCGGCGGGATGTACACCGCCAACACGATGTCGAGCGCCATCGAGGCGATGGGCATGTCGTTGCCGTTCGACCCCGCACTCGGGCACGATTCGCACTCGATCTTGTGCAGCTTCTTTTCGTCGATCGTGCCCGCCTGGA
>JAYSKW010000329.1:0-3202 GCA_043726085.1 Limnoglobus sp. | reverse complement strand
CCGAGGATTAGGCGGTCTTCACTACCGAATGCGATGTAGTTTACTTCATATCTATCTATCATTTGAATTCCGATTGTTGGCTGTATGCCATCGATCCCCCACACCGACACGTAGCCGCCTTCTTCGACGGCTGCGACTCGTTTGCCTTCGCGGTCGAAGGCGAGTGCGTGGATTGTGCCGTGTTGTGCGGGTAGCATTCCGGGGCGATGTTGCCGCAAGGCATCTGGCCCGAGTTCTTCGCGTTGGTCGTAACAGGGGCCGCAAGTTTCGCCCATCCAGCCTAGCGATTCGGGCGTACCGACCGTGCCACAACCGCACGCGGCGAGCCATATTGATGAGGTCGCATCGCGCTTGAGGAACAGATGATCCGGGTAGCAGTGCCAGAGTGGCGGGCGTTCATCGGTACGTGTGCGGCGAATCAGATCGTGTGCCGATTCGTCTTCGAGGCGACGACCGCGAACGACGACGTGTTTGCGGCCGATGTGATCGGTCCACCACGAACCGACGACTTGCGACGTCGGCAATCGTCCTCGCCCCGCAACGAAATCTTTGCACCCGGCTACGCTCTTTTCCAAAGCCCGTGCGAACTTGCGCCACTTCGCGTCATCGTCTTCCAACAAGCGCATTTCGTGGAAACCGTTCGCGGCGGCGGTCGCGGCCGATAGCAGCTCGACGACTTCGCTGGGCGTCGGGTCGATCCGGATCGCGTGATATTGTTGCATCGGTTGGCACGCGGAGGGGGAAGGAATCGGGGCGATTGCTATAACGCCAACAACGCTGTTCTGGGAGTTATGCTATGTCGCTGGCACCGCTACTGCAAAGTCGAGTCGAGGGCTTTCCGCTCCGCCAGGGGAAGGTACGCGACGTCTACGATCTCGGCGACACGCTCGCTTTCGTCGCCACAGACCGCATCAGTGCGTTCGACTGGGTGATGCCCAACGGCATTCCCGGAAAAGGCATCATCCTCACCGCGATGTCGAAATTTTGGCTCGACTGGCTGCACGTGCCGAACCACTGGATCAGCGACGACATCGCCGATTTCCCTGCGGCATTCCGCACTCAAGCAGACACATTTCGCGGGCGAACGCAACTCGTCACGAAGACGAAAGTAATCCCGATCGAGTGCGTCGCACGCGGTTACCTCGCCGGTTCCGGGTGGAAGGAATATCGCCCACATGGCACCGTTTGCGGCATCCCCCTGCCCCATGGCCTCCGCGAGAGCGAACGCCTGCCGGAGCCGATCTTCACACCGGCAACGAAAGCGGAAACGGGGCACGATGAGAATATCGCGTTCGCGCAGATGGCCGCGGTCGTTGGCGAAAACGTGGCCAACGAGTTGAAAGTCCGCACGCTGGATATTTACCGCCGTGCCGCCACGTATGCCGAGTCGCGTGGGATTATCCTTGCCGATACCAAGCTCGAATGGGGCACGTTGCCGAGTGGCGAAATCATCCTGATCGACGAAGTGCTGACGCCGGATAGTTCGCGATTTTGGCCGAAAGAATCGTATCGTACGGGGATCTCGCCGCCGTCGTTCGATAAACAGTTCCTGCGCGACTGGCTCGAAACGACGCCGTGGGACAAAGCCAGCCCGCCACCGAATTTGCCGCAAGACGTCATCGAAAAGACCGCCGCAAAGTACCGCGAAGCCTACGAGCGATTGACGGGGAAGTGACTACGCCGCGCCGCCCCCATTGCTTTTTGGCGTGAGCATTCCGAATAGGCGTTGCCAGATCGACTGGCGTTCTTCGTTGAGTTGGTTCATTCGCTCGTAGACCCAGTTGTGGTTCTCGGCGGATTCTTCCGTCATCGCGGGGACGTCGTCGGGTGCGGGCAAATTCGAGGCGAGTTCCATCGGGGTTTCGGCTTCTGCGACGGACGGTTCTTTCTTCGCGTTCGATTTCGTCATCTCCAACTGTAGCTTTTGAAGTTCGATATTCAGCTCGGTCATGCGGCCGAGTTCGCTTTGCACCGCCCCCATTTGTTCGCGGTGCATTTGGCCGAACATCTGCATCATCATCATCAGCGATTGCTGGAATTGCGCGAACATCTGGTTCTGCATTTCGCCGAGTTGCTTGAGCATCGGTACGACGGATGCGTCAGCATCGCCCGTGGGCACCGCAATCGTCGGGAAAGCCATCGGGCGGAACGTCGGCATCGCGAGTGCCTGAAGTGCGGCGAGTGCCGGGTTCGGCGATTCGACGCGCGGTGCGGGTGTGCGGGCACTCGCCGTGATGTGTTCGGGGTCGGGCGTTTGTTGCAAAAACCCGGAGTCGAAGTTCGTGCTGTCCCCCGGCAAGAACGTGCCGAGATCGCCCGATGAACCCGTGACTGTCGCGATAATTTCTTCGATCTGCTCCGTTGTCATCGGCGAGCGATTCGATTGTGTCATCGGCTCGCTGGCGAGGTTTTCGTCGTATTCCGTCTGGGCGGGTTTGTATCGGTCGCTGCGTCCGGAAAGGTCGGCAACGAGCGGCGGCGATGACGCCCCGACATCAAACGAAATCATCCCGTCGTCGATTTCCGCCATCGCGTCGACTGCGTGGTATCGCGCCTCGATCACGAACTCGCCGACTTGGAGTTCGTCGTTATCGGATAGCCGTGCCAAACGAACCGGTTCGCCGTTGACGAGGATGTGCCCCCCGGTCAGGTCGACCACCCACAGACCGTCGGGCGAATGCAATAAGTAGCAATGGAACGGCGCAATGTCCTTGCCGACGAGGTGGATTTTGCACGACTGCGAGGCCCCGATGAACGTCAGGACGCGATTGACTTCCCACTCGGTTCGCGTCGCTTGGCCGTTGCGGAACGCGATCGTACACTTCGGCAGCCCCGTCGGCACGTCGGGTCCGGCGGACAGTGGGTGGAACGTCGGGCCGAATTCGGTGGGGTGCGGCGACACCGCCTCGACGAGGTGGATGCGGAACGGGCCGATCTGCACGGGTGCGTCCGGGACGAGCCAGCCGTACATTTCCCGCCCGTGCGGCCAGTAAATCCCGCCGCGACTACCCAGATCGCCCACAAACACATGACCGCCGAGGACTTGCAAGAATGCGTGAATCGGTTCGACATCGGCGGCGTTGAGGTGGATGTCGCACGCTTCGTGGCTGCCGATCAGCGCGAACGGGTAATCGAGCATGCCACGGGCCGCCGCCGTCCCATCTTCTTGCTCAATCATGACTTCCATCGGGGCGTAAGCCCC
>JAYSKW010000328.1:0-6689 GCA_043726085.1 Limnoglobus sp. | reverse complement strand
AGGCGCGACCGAAGACCGGCGTACGAAACGTGCTGTCGAACAGCTTCGGCTTCGGCGGACAGAATATCACGCTGATCGCCAGCCGAACTTAAAGCCGAGAATCTCTGTTCTGGTAGCCGCAGGTCTTTAGCCTGCGTTTGCCACGAGCAATCGCTGAGGGTCGTGATGAGTCCTCGAAACACGACGGTTCGTGCGCCCGGAATGCACGTTGTGGCGCATTGCGTCGCGTCTCGAAGACTCGCCACGACTGGTTTTGGGGGGTGGAATCCCCCGCGCAGGCTAAAGACCTGCGGCTACCAGAATAATTAAGAGTTCCCGAACCGGGGTCACAAACCCCAGCTACAAGAGTCGCCACGATTTTACCTGCTGACGGGGAGCATTGCCCGATGCCCGATTGGATGTTCTGGATACTCGGTTTCGTCTTCGGCCCCGTACCAATTGCTGGTATCGCGATCGTCGGTTTCTACGCCTATTACCGCTTCCGCTACGTCGACGTCATCATTCGCATTTTTGAAGAAAAACCGCTATTCATCATCCCGCGCGGCAACCCGATCGACGGCGCGGAAGATGTCCGCATCCTCACGCCCGAAGGTCTCGAGTTGCGCGGCTATTACCGCAAAACCCCCGCTCCCGTTCGCCGTGGCGTGATCCTGTTCGGCCTCGAATACGGTTCCAGTCGCTGGTCGAGCGTCAGCTACAGCGACCGCCTTTCGGCGATTGGCTACGACGTCTTCACGTACGAGCCACGCAACCAGGGCGATAGCGACAAAGACGCCACCTACGAGCCGATGCCGTGGTCGACCGACCGCGACCTCGCCGACATGCGCACCGCGATCAAATACTTGCACTATCGGCCCGATGCCGACCCGGCGGGCGTGGGCATCTTTGGCATCAGCAAGGGCGGCAGCCTCGGGTTGCTCATCGCCTCCGAAGATCGCCTCGTGCGTTGCGTCGCCACCGATGGCGCGTTCGGGACGTACACCACCGTCGTGCCGTTCCTGCGCAAATGGGTTGGCATTTACCTCAAACGCCGCAACTGGATCCGCAAGCGAATTCCGGACTGGTTCTACGGGATGCTCGGGTTGGCTGCGATCAAGAAAGTCGCGAAGAAGCGGAACATCGAGTTCGTCAGCGTCGAAAAAGCGGTGCGTCGCATGAAGCAACCGCTGCTGATGATCCACGGCGGCGGCGATAATTACATCAAACCCGAGATGGCCGAAACGCTGTTCTCGCAGGCGAAGCGCGTGACTGCGAAGGAACTCTGGATCGTGCCCGGCGCGAAGCACAACCTCGCACTCCACGTAGCCCGTGAAGAGTATCATGCGAAGTTGATCGCGTTCTTCGACCGCCACCTCGGCGGCAACGTCCCGCAACCCGCCGCCGTACCGATGCCGCGCATACCCGTCGACGAACGCCCGTTGGTCCCCGTCGTGGCCTAAACGAGCGATTCTCAACGTAGTCGAAGTCGTCAGACTTCGGGACGCGGGAAGTTCATTCGTCAGAAGTCCGATTCTGCGTCTGCGATCGCGATCTGGACCTTGAGTCGTTCGAGTACCGCCCGCACGTTCCTCGTCACATCGGCAACGGCTTCTGCAATCACCTGCGTAGGGTCGTCGTAGCTGGCGGGCTTCCATTCGATTTCAGTGAAGGAGATACCATCCTTCCGCAAGCACCACCAAGACTGAATTTTCTGGCCGATCAGCAATCCAAGATCGTAAGCGCCCTCGGTGAGGACTCCGTCGTCGGGATACCACGGTTTATGCCACACGACAGGAGCGTTCTCCCGATGGGACAGAATGACCATCGTTCGGAAACGACCCACCTCCCAAGGCTTGGTCGAATGGTCGAACATGATGAATACATACATGCCCAAGTCGGGAGATTTGCCCGCGAAAAAGGTACTGGCTTTCGGGACGCTCATGCCGTTTCCGCTCGCCGAGTAGCCGAGTGCAACTCGAACGGGACGCACGGACGGAAGTTCCGAACGCCAGTGGCGGCGCAGGGCAGCGACGAAGTCGCGGAAGACAGACCGCTTCGCCACCGGTTTTTCGACAGGCGGGACGATGCGATCCGGTAAGCCCCGGAGTTCTTCGGGCAACAGTTTCCCACATGCCACACAACGACCATCACTGCGCGTTTGCTTGAAAGTCGTCTCACAATGCGGGCAGGTAATTGAGGTCATTTTTTCATTCCACAGCCCCACCGCCGTCTGTTGCGGCGCTTGGTTCGGCATCTGCGGCTCACCCTGGGCCGAACTGATCGACCGCCCGGAGCAACAGCCGCCCCTTGTCCGTAATCCACAGATCGACCTGCCGGAACCCGTGCCACACGAAGCCCCGCTGCTCCAGCCCGTACACCAGCCACTCGGCCCACCCGTCGCCCTCGGCCAGCCTCGCCTCCAGCCCGCGTGACGCCTGGGCGAACGCGACCGCGTCGCCGGTCGAGTCGGTCCGCGACTCTGCGGCCCGCAGCAGGTCGCGGAGGACGGCGAGCGCGCCCACCGAGGCGCACCCGCAGTATCCCAGCTCAGACCCCAACACCGCCTCCAACTGCTCGCGGCTGGTCACCTCGGGGAACAGCGGCGGGCGGCCATCGGTAGCGTCCGCGACCGCCTTCGCGGCGGCAAGCGATAGTCCGAACTCGGCGCGGAGGGCGCGGATGCGGTCGAGCATCGGCAGCCCGTGTTGCTTCGCCACCGCATCTGCCCCGGCCGGTTCCGCCGCCATTCGTGCGCCCTCCACTGCCGAACGTCTGCTACAGCGTCTGCGCGGGGATGACCCGCCCCAAAATGACAGTAACTTGCCTATCTTGTACCCAGCGTATCGCGCGATGCTCGATAGGTAAATGAGCGGAGGCGTTTTCGGCCCACTTGCGTCGTGCGAAGTACGACGAAAAGGCGAGCGGGGTGTGTAAGCAGTGTAAGCACCCTGATTCTTCCTGTGTCGTAACCAAAGTCCATTTCAATGAGCGAATCCCATTTCTATCCATTCCGCATAGCGCATGATGGTGGCTGAATCAGGGTGCTTACACCCCACGCTCGCCAAGAATGGCGGGAGCAATTGCAAAAAATGAATGTCAATCTGAAAGTGGCTAGAAGTTCACTATTACATCAGATACATGCGAGGCCGCAAATCGCACGATCCCAAGTTCGACGTTCGCACGGGTCTCACCGCCAGAAGAAGTTCCTGGGCGGCGTCTGCTAGCCTAGCCCGAGGTGCTCGACGAACCGATCGTCGAGCGAGTAGTAGCGGATGTCGAAGTGGTGCCGCATCTGCCCGTCGACCACGGCCGCCACCTCGCCCCACGACCACCCCTCGTCCACCGGCTTGAGGGCCGCAGGCGAAACGGTGGCGACGTACCGGGCGGCCTCGCCCAGTGTCCGCGGCCGGGCGCTCAGGAATGTCCGGGCGAGCCACCCGTCACCGCGAGCGCGGGGCCAGCGTGGGATACCCAGCGACTGACCGACCTCGGCCCAGACCGCTTGACCGTCGGCCGCTGGCAGTACGGCCAGCAACTCCGTCGCGGGCCGGAGAGTCGCGGAGTCCAACCCGAGGCAGCCGGCGAGGCCGCGGCGAACGCGGTAGAACGCCCGCTGCGATAGGCACCGCGGGCCGCGGCTCTGGGGGAGTTGGCCGTGCAGGTAGTCGATCAGAAGCCGGGGCGTGGTGATGTTCGCGGCGACGGTATCGGGGATGCGAACCCCGACCGCCTCCTCCACGCCCATCACGAACTCCACGATGTCCAGGCCCATCGCGCCCTCCGCCTCCTTGGCTCGCCGAACAAGTGATTATCTCGCGCTTCGCGCGAGATAATCACGTCTCTATGCTTCGCTAGGAACATCCCAGCGATTTTCGCGAACCGACTATCTTTTCTCGCTTTCCGCGGATTCACGGTTGCATACGGTGCGCGTCGAAACGCACCAGTGCGGGTTACCGCCGGAAGAAGTTCCTGGGCGGCGTCTTGGGCGCTGCCACAGGTTCGGCGTCTGGGGCTCACGCCAACTCGGAGGGCACCGCCACCCCGAGCCGGCGATACCGGGCGGCCATCTGCCGCTTGGTCCCGGCCCCCGACTCCTCCGGGTACTCCGCCCAGTACAGCAGGTCGCGGTAGTCCGCGTTGGCCGCGACCACCAGCCGCACGACTTCAGCCAAATCGCCGACGGCCAGCACCAAGATGGCGAGCCGGACCCGCGACGGCTCTCGCCGCAGAGTGTATCCACGGAGGGCGGCCAGCGCGGCCGGTCGGTCAGCTTCCGGGAATGCTGCGGACACCGCCCGGCGCACGTCTTCGGCTGTCGCCACCCCGAAGCCCTCCTCCGACGAACGACCCAGCTCAGCCGCGGCGGGCACCGGTGAGCTACGAACCTGGGAAAGCCAACATGCCCTCGCCGTCTGCTGCTGCGTCTGGTTCCCGCCTGAAGTCCGGCTCAGCCGCCCCTGTACGAACCGCGGCCAACAAATCCCGAACGACCGCCTCGATACTCGTCCGGTGCCGCACCAGCCCAGGGCTGGGCACCAGCTCCCACACCTCGCCGGAGGCCGCGTGGACGCACAGCGAGTAAGCGTCCCACCCGGCGAATGGGACCAGCTCAAGAACTGGGCGGTTGTACAGAACCGGGGCGGCGAGTGGGGGCGGCGTCTCCAGCTCGGCGTCCCAGATCAGCCGGTACTTCTTGACCGCCTCGGCTGGGGTGAGCAGGCGGTGCGAGCCGAACAGCCCGGACACGACCGCGAACCGCCGCTGCCCGCCGTACACCCGCCAAACCGCCCGCAGGTCGTCGTGGACGGACTGGCCGATCGCGCGAGCTGCCGCGTCGATGTCGGCGTCCGACGCCGGCGGGAGCAGGTCAGTGCCGCAGTCCAAGCCGACCTGGGCGTAGGCCCGCTCCAATTCACGGATCAGCGGTTCCACGGAACGCCCCCTCCGCCGCCGAACTTGTTATTAGATTGCACCTGCGCAATCTATCCCGTTTCGTTTCTCGGCGTATAGCTGCAATCGAAGATTGCATGCTAAACTGACGCACGATCCGTTGTCAATCGTTGCGATGGAGAATCGCCAACAATAATTCAAATTCTTTTGCTCACCCATCCAATGGGCTGAAATCGTAATTGTGTCGCAGGCGAATGTCAAACAAATTGTGTGGGGAATTTGAGACTTCCCACGGACGTTCGTCCGTGGGCTTTGGATTGATAGCACCCACACGAAATGCGATAGTCAAAAAATCGGAGACGATCCGACGTAAGTCGACATTTGTGTCGTGTCGCGAAACGACATAGAATTGTCGCCAAATGACATAGAAGTGTCGTGAGAATGTCGCGTGATGTCGTGAGAGTGTCGCCAAGTGTCGTGAAAGTGTCGCCACTTGCGCCGGTAGTCGAATCGAGAGCATTCGACACAACCCGCGACGAGAGTTCGATATACGGAATACGGAACAGCGGATCGCGATCAAAAAGCCGCGATTTTGGGTCGCAAAAACCGAAAAAACACCCCAAAAAACGGTTTTTGAGCCTCCGCAATTGTGACTTACGTCGATTTTAACCCTCGGGATTGCGGTTGGTTTTCTGGTACGGAACGCGAACGCCACGAATGAAGAGCTGATCGACGCGCAGGATACTAGCGGCACGCCGTAACGAACTTGGCCCGCACCTGTGACGATATCGTCTTGATCGACGCCATCGCCGCTGACGCCGAAGCCGCCAATGAGCTTGCCGTTCTTGTAAAGCGACGCACTGCCAGGGAAGAAGACGATGCCATTCGCGTTGTTGATGTCGGTCGGGTCGCGGAAGTTGGTTCCGGGGTTGAAGGCATCGTAACCGTAGACGCTCTGATACGCCGACGCGGGTAGCCGGGGGCCAACTTGCAAGCCCGTAAGCGGATCGGCTCCGCCATCGAGCAATTGCGAGAACGGCGCGGGCGGCGTGCCGTCGATACCGAGCGGAAAGCGCGGCTCCGCAAGGTAGCGGAACGAGCGGTTCGTGAACGCGGTGCCGACTGGGACATCGTCGATGCGGTCGATCGGCTGCAAATCATCGGCGTTCGCGTAATACGCCACGTTGCGTGCCTTGGCAACGGCGACATCGATCGAGAAGATTGTCGCATCCGGCATCCGGTACAGGCCGACGATCTTCCCGGTTTTGTCCGCAACCGCGAACACCATGCGCGTACGTTGGCCGACGGGTAAGCGAATCGCGGCGCGCGTATCGAAAGCCTGTTCGATGCCGCTGTTAATGATGAGTTCGACATCGGACGCGGTGATGCCATCGCCATCGTGCGGCGTTACCAGCCAGCCTTCGGCTGCACGCACCCCATCGCGCAGAGTCACACCACCCGCAGCGACAATCACCTGATTTACGCCATCATTCGGGTTGCCAGTACCCGCCTTTACGGCGACGCCGACTTGCTTCAGCACCTTCATGCCGTTGTCCAAACCGCCCGGCCCAAGAACGTCGAGTTGGATGCCAACGAGGTCGATTCGCGAGGTGCCGATGACGGGGATTCCTCTAAATCCCGGTGGCAGATCGACGCCACCGAGCGCGCCAACAGGCACAAGCCCCTGCAAGCCCCCACCCGCCGCGAACGCGATGAACTCCGCTTCGAGCGAACGATCCGGTTTCGTGACATCGAACGTGCTGCTCAGCGAGGAGTTTTCTTCGGTGGCATAGCCCGTTTTACCGGGGAAGAACACGCCG
>JAYSKW010000327.1:0-12242 GCA_043726085.1 Limnoglobus sp. | reverse complement strand
GGCGTTGCAGACCTGATCGTGGTCGCCGGTTTCGGTGGCGGGCCACGGGTCGCAGCATTCGATGGCAAGTCACTTGCGACTGCGCCCGTGAAGATCTTCGGCGACTTCTTCGCGTTTGAACAAGCACTACGCAACGGCATCTTCGTCACCGCCGGCGACATCAACGGCGACGGCTTCGCGGACCTCATCGCAGGTGGCGGACCCGGTGGCGGGCCGCGCGTGCTGGCACTCGACGGCAAGAGTTTGCTCAACAACGAGTACGTGAACCTCGCGAATTTCTTCGGCGGAGATGTCGATAGTCGCGGCGGAATTCGCGTCGCGGTGAAGAACCTCGATGGCGATATGAAAGCCGACTTGGTGGTGGGATCCGGAAGTGGGGCGGGTTCGCGGGTGACCGGTTACCTTGGCAAGAACATCGCCGCCGATGGCACGCCAGCAACGCAGTTCGATTTCGATGCGATCGGTGGATTCGCGGGTGGTGTGTTTGTGGGATAGTAGTGATTAGTGGTGAGTTGTGAGTAAGAATGAGAAGCAGTGATTTCAATCACTGCTTCTCATTCCCTATTCTCGACGTTCGAGCGTCGTTTCACCCGTGGCACCATTCCGTTACTTCGGATGAACCCAGTCGATGAGCGTTTGCGTTTCGGGGCCGGTCGGGTAACTCAGGTCGTCGATCTGCGAAACGGGGATGATGCCGACGTTACTGTTGGTGACGAACACCTCGGTTGCGTTCGCGAGTTCCGTCCGCGCAATCGTGAGTTCTTTTATCGGTAACGGCGAGTTTTTCAGCAGATATTGTCGCACTGTACCGGGCAAAAGCAGCTCGTTCTCGGCGGCCGGCGTCGCCCAACCGTCGGGGAAGCGGAAGAAAATATTGGCGTGCGCCGCCTCCAAAACCGTCCCATTCGGATCGAGCATCAAGGCCGTGTCGAACGCTCCGCCCTTCGCGGCGAGTTGCCCCGTTCGCAGTCGGCTGGCGTATTGGAACGTCTTCCAGGCCAAGTACGGTTGCCCTTTTAAGTCCGGGCTGAGCGTGCTTTTCAAACGAAACGATGGCTTCGGAAAAGGCAGCACCCAGGCGTTCAACCAGACCATCCCGACTTTACCGGGTCGCCCCGCAGTCACGTTCAACCGAATCACAATATCGGTCGCGCATAGCGTCCGCACGAAGTCGCTCACGGTCTTCGCGTCAGGCAACCGTTGCGGGGCCACATCGATTTCGAGCAGTGCCGCCGTACGCTTGAGGCGATCGATATGCTCGGCCCACAGCCACGGGAAACTGTTGAAAGTCCGCGTCGATTCCCACACGCCTTTTCCGAACAATAACCCTTCATCGCACGGGTCGATATGGAATTGCTCGCGCGGTACGATTTTGCCATCGACCCACAAAAGCGAGACAATTCGCACGACATCGTGCAGAATCTCCAGGTTCAAATTGTCGGGCACGTTGAGGCCATACTCCTTCACAACGCTTGCCGGATCGCGCAACAGACGCTGTTTCATCATCGGTTCGGCCCACCACCACTCGTCGAAACCCCCAGGCGATTGCTGCGACATGGACAACTCCCTTTCCCCAATGCGCACGCGAATCGGTGCGTACGGGTGATTGTATTCCGCAACAGCCTCACACGGCGTCGCCGAGCGCCGGTCGAACGAGATTCTCGGGTCGGCCGTAATGCCGCAACACGGCCTCGGCGGCGCGATAACCGCTGATAACCGCTCCTTCCATCGTTGCGGGCCAGCCCGTTTGCGTCCAATCGCCCGCCAAGAATAGGTTCGCCACGGGGGTCGTTTGATCGGGACGAAAGCCATCGACTCCCGGCACCGCGCTGAACGTAGCGGTCTGTTCGGTGACGACCTTCGCACGCAATAGCTTCGCCGATCCGGGGAATAATCGCTGCAACTCCAGCACGATCTGCCGCTGAATTTCCTCGCGGCCCTGCCCGCGCAACGGGCGTGCGGCACTGACGACCACTTGCACGTAATGTTCGCCGGGGTTCATTTCGCCGCGGTTGAAGATCCATTGGCCGAGGCAATCGACGAGTACGACGTGCGGACGGCCGAAGAGGGGGCGGTCGAACCAGAGGTGAACGCTGGTGATCGGAGACGGTTGCAGTTTGGCAATATCGGCGAACGGCGGCCGATCGGCCAGCGACGGCGGTAACAGATCGCGAACGCGATCGAATGGCACCGCGAGTATCACGTTGTCGGCGGTCTGCGTGCGACCGTCGCGGAACGTCATGGCAATCGGTGACACTGCGGTGTCAATCGCTTTTACGCTCGTATTTTCGAGAATCGTCACACCTCGCGCGGCGAGGTAGGCACGCAGTTCGTCGCCGTATAATCGCGCGAGTGGCACACTCGGCACTTGCACCGTGAAGCCATCGCGGTGGCGGGTGAAGCCATCGCGAAAGACTTTGCGGGCATACTTCATGCCGATGCGGTCGACGGTTTCGTTGAGGGCACTCGTTAGCACGACGCCCCAAAAGCGGTCGATGCACCGCGCGTTCTGGTGGTGACGTTGGAGCCACGGCAACAGCGGCGGGTCGGCATCGGGCGATTCGCAAAGCAGCCTACAGAGGCCGTAGCCGATGCGGAGTTTATCGGTTGCGGTCAGGTAATGCGCGGATGCCAACGCGCGACCGAGGTGGAATGGCGCGGGCCATGGGTCGGCCTTGAAGACACTGCTGCGGCCGTCGGGCGTCATGAACCAGAGCCGCGGTTGATCTTTCAAGAAGCGATCGACGTCGACCGTTTTGCAGAAGTGCATGAGGTTCGTGCAGCAACCCATACTGACGTGCTGGCACGCATCGATGAGTTGCCCGGTGGTCGGATCGGAGAACGACGACGCCCGCCCACCGAGCCGCGGCCGCGACTCGATGACGGTGACCGCAAACCCCCGCTCCGCCAGCGCCACTGCCGCCGACAGACCCGCCAAACCGCCGCCAACAATCGCAAGAGTAGGCTGAGACAAGTGAAATCCTGAACCGTGTGTGTAACTGCGACATTCTCACGATGCGATCGAGCCGCATTCTATTTCGCCCGTTCGGCCATTTCATCGAGGATCTTTTTGCCGGCCCAACCGCCGCCATGACCCTTTCGCATTTCGATTTCGATCGCGCCATCGAACGCGGGGTTCGCAAATTTCGCCGTCGCGGCCTTAAGCCGATGGACGCCGTTGTTCAAAAAGTAATCGTCCGCGTCGCCGACCCAGACGTGGACTTTGCCGCCCGCCAGTTTCGGCCCGAGCGTCTTCCAATTGGTTTCGATCACCTTCCGCAAGTCGTATTTCTGCCAGTGCTCAAGTACCGATTTGTCGATCTGCCCTGTTGTGCCGTTCCAGAGTGGCTTAGGCAAACCGTCGTCGCCGCGCGGGCCGTACGTCGCGTTCCAACTGCCCCAATCGAGACCGCTAAGTTCCCAACGGCCGCCACGCCCGAGAGCGCGTTCGAGTTGACATTCGTGCCGTACCGAGTAAATCGTATCGCCATCGATGGTGCGTTTTGCGGGCCGCTCGAACCCGTAGCGATTCACGTAGGCGTTGGTATCGGCGTAGATGTCGATCAACTCGAAGGCGCGGAAATCGACGCCATCCGGAAACAACGACCAACAGCCGTTAAAGTATTCGGGATAGAAAACTTGGAGCGCCAACGAGACCCAGCCGCCCGTCGAGCCACCCGTTACGAATCGCGTTTTCGGCGTGCCGATGCAGCGATAGGTTTTCTCGATGTGCGGGATCACCTCTTGCGTCAGCGCGTCGCCGTACGGCCCGTTGTTCGCGGAGTTGACCTGGTACGGATCGCCGTACGGCCCGGCCCCATCGAGCAGGATTTGGACGAAGCGATCGTCGGGGCGAATCCCTCGACTGAACGAATACCGCGTCCCGAAGCCACCGATGCGCACGATTAGCGGGTACTTCTTTTCGGGTTCTTTCTCGAAGTTCGTGGGCAGCACCACCGCGACGCGATAGACCATCGGTCGCTTGTGAAACTCCGAAAGCAATTTCGACGGGAATTGCAGGAACTTCTGCGTGGTGGTGTCTTTTATCGCAGGTTCTTCAAATGTCTTGGTCAACTTCAGTTTCGTCGTCGAATCGACTGCGGGATCGAGCGCGATCGTTGTCAGTTCGCTGAAGCAATTGCCCGGAGCCGTGGGGATGCTGATGTCGCGATTCGTGGCAAAGAGCGCCTGCACGCTGTACTCGCCTTTTTTCAGGGCCGCCATCGCATTCAGCGGGAACGTCATCGCGGTGGCGTCGACGATGACCGTCGTCTCCGATGTGAACTTCGGTACGTCGACGCCGAGAATCGGCAGAGTGAACGGATCGGACGACGTATACGCAGGCGGTTGTCCTTTCGGCGCGAAACCGACGATGACGCGACCAGACGTGTCGCCGACGAGTTTGGGATCGATCGTTACCTCAAAGCGAATCCCCGCCGCCGAAGCCACGGAACCAGAGATGAACAGCGCGAGTAGCGCAAGGGAACGGAGCATAGGAAACGCCGTAGCAAGTGTAAGAATGTGAGAGGTGAGTCATTTATACGGGTGCCAACCGGAGAGCCAAATCGTTTCTGTGCGATATACGAGGGGCGATGAGCAGGTGTTGTCTAGTGCCATGTCTGGTACAATCCTACGGACCGATCTAGCCGAGGTGCAACATGAATGCGACTGCGGAACTGCTGGAACCAGAACTATATGAAGCGGACTTCGAGCCGATTCTTACTCCCGTTGAGGAAGATCGGCGCGGCTCCGAACTCATTGATGGTGACTGGGTGGAGAAACCAGGTATGGGTGCCGAATCCGGTGTCGTGACCATGAATGTCGGTGGCTTGCTAACCGCGTTCGTTCGTCAGCATCGACTCGGCGTGATTTGCTCTCCTGAAGTCGGATTTCGGTTGTTCCCGGATCGGCCGAAGCACATTCGCAAACCCGATGCGTCGTTCATCGACTGGAAGCGATTGCCGGATCGACGGGTACCTCGTGGGAACGTTCCGTTCGCCCCCGATCTTGCCTTGGAAGTCGTTTCACCGAACGACGAAGCCGAGGCGCTCGAAACCAAACTCGACGAGTATCTGCGTGCGGGCGTACGGCTCATTTGGTTCGTTTACCCGTTCACCAAAAACGTCTGGGCTTACAAGCCAGATGGCACCGCTAAGCTCTACCGCATCGCCGACACGCTCACCGGCGAAGACGTACTGCCCGGCTTCACCGCAAACGTGTCGGAACTGTTTGAAGGCATCGAACCGGTGTAATCCGAATCGCGAGCCAACGGACTTGTCCCCGGTGGGAGTCTCCCGCCACGAAACTCCCACCGGCATTAAGCCGGTGGCTCGTATGCTCGGCGTCGCCACGCGACGATCAAGCCGAGGGTGATGCTCGTCCAGCAGATCGCGGGGAGCCAGTCGCCGTTTTTGGCGTAGAAACTTTCGCGGGTGTCGAGGCGGATTTTGTCGGTGACGGTGCCGCGGATTCGCTTCGATTGGCGTACGGTGTCGCCGGGGATTGCTTGGAGTCGCCCTTCGGAATCAATGATGGCCGAGATGCCCATGTTGACCGCACGCACGACCGTGCGACGCGCTTCGATCGCGCGGAATTTGCAAATTGCCAGATGTTGCTCGTGCTGTTCGGTTCCCCGGAACCAGCCGTCGTTCGAGATATTCACCAGGAAATCGACCGGTTTCTGGTCGCCCTTCGGCAAGTTGAATTGCCGTGCCAAGTACGGGTCGCTGTCTTCGTAACAGATCAGGCAGCCGAAGGTGTATTGCTTTTCGCCCACCATCATGTCGAAGCGCGTGGCGGTTTCGCCGGGCTTGCACGAATAGTCGTGATCGTACGGCGTGAAGTGCCGCAGCCACGGGAACGTCTGGCGGAATGGCACGTATTCGCCGAACGGCACGAGGTGCATTTTGTCGTAACGACCATCGATGGTGCCATCGGGCTTCGCGAGAATCGCCGAGTTATACTGCCAACTTTTCTCGCCGTCCCACTCGACGAGGCTCGTGCCGAGCAAGACGTTCGTCTTCCAGCGCGAGGCCGCGAATTTTTCGATGTCGGCGTTATCTTTCAGCCCGTCGACGATGTCCTTCGGCAAGTTCGTTTTCGGCACACCGCGAGTGATGACCGTCCAACCGGGCGGGAAGCACGTCTCTGGCCAGACGACGAGATCCGCCCGCAACGCGACCTGTTCGCACAGCTCGTTGTACTCGCGCAACACCGATTTCCCCTTGCCCATTTTCACGTCTTGCGGGATGTCCGCCTGGATCGCCGAGACGCGCGGCCCGAGCAGGAAATCCGGGTGCTGCATCTGCGTGATGCCATAGGCGTACGAGATCATAATCAGCATCGTCACGCCGGCGGTCGTCCACATTTCGCGGAAGAAACCGATGCGATATTCGGTAGGCCATTTCAACAACCGTCGCACGTTCTTGTTGCGCATCAGCCACTCGGCGAGCGCGCCGTTCGACGCTGCGATGAGAAACGATATGAGGTACACGCCACCGAGGTCGGCTATTTGAATGAGCGTGAGATAATCGTGCTGCGTGTGGCCGAGGAAGTACCAAGCGAAGCCGACGTACTGATGCGCGCCGATCGATTTCAGGAACGGGAAGCCAGTCGGGAAGTGGGCACGGACGTATTCCAAGCCGACCCAGACGATCGGCAGCGTCAGCGCGAGCGGCGGCATCCCGAGGCGATCCAGCCGACGCAACATCGCCAGCGCGAGCGGGAAGATGCCGGAGTAGAAGATCGACAAGCCTAACCACGAAGCATACATCGCCGGGTGCGCGACGCGAACCCACTGTAATGCGGGTAGGAAAAACGCCAGCCCGCCGACATACGCCGCGAAGTAACGACGACGTGCGGATACGCCCGGCGCGCGAACGAGCGTGAGCCACGGCACCATCGCGAAGTAGGCCATGAAGCCGAGGTTGAGCGGGTAGAACGCCGTCCAGAGTAACAACCCAGAGAGAATCGCAGGTGCGAAAACACGCGGTGGCAAGGGGAGTCCTCTCCAGGGTTACGAAACCGAGGGTCACAAAATCGAGATTACTTCGACGGGATGGCCCGCAGGATAGTTTACGGAACCGGGCGGCAACACGATGAACGCATCGGCCGCGATAATGCCGCGCAGGTCCGGCGAACCGAACCACGGCAATGCCCGCACCGCACCGGCTTCGAGTTTCGCCGGGTGGTACGTCGGGCGGTTATTGTTGGCCGCGAACGCCGCAGCCAGTGGCAACATCCGCGTGCGCATTTCGCCATCGCTGTGCCCTGCCAATAACCGAAGTGCGGGCCGCACGAACAACTCGAACCCCACGTACGAACTCACCGGATTGCCCGGCAACCCGAACACCAGCTTATCGCCCTTCGTGCCGAATAACAGCGGCTTCCCCGGCTTCATTTTCACTTGGTGGAACAGGATTTTTACGCCCAAGTCGGCCAGCACTTTCGGCACGAGATCGAGTTTCCCCGCCGACACGCCCCCCGCCAGAATCAGCACGTCGGACGTTAACCCTTCTTCGATCTTCAACCGCAGCGAGGCTTCGGTATCGCGGGCGATTCCGAGGTAGCGCGGGATCGCGCCCGCTCGCCGTGTTTGCGCGAACAGCATCGGCCCGTTCGAGTTGCGAATCTGACCGGGGCCGGGGGTTCGCGTCGGTTCGACGAGTTCGTCGCCGGTTGCGAGGATGTCGACGTGCGGTGTCGGGATCGTCGAAAATTCCATCATGCCGACGCTGGCAAGCACGCCGAACGCTGCGGGTGTCAGCACGGTGCCGCGCGGCAACACGACATCGCCCGCACGCATCTCGGTGCCGCGCGGCAACACATGCTGGCCAGGCTTCACGAACGCATCGTCGATCCGCACGCGATCCAGGGACGGCGATTGCGTTTTCTCCACCATCACAACGGCATCCGCGCCATCGGGCATCGGCGCGCCGGTGAAGATCCGCACCGCCTCGCCCACACCCACGCACTTCGTCGGCACCGTACCCGCGGGCACTTCTTCGATCACGACCAGTTCCACGGGCGATGCGGCATCCGCGGCACGAATCGCGTAGCCGTCCATCATCGACTTCGTGAACGGCGGCGAATCGATATCCGAACGCACATCGACGGCCAGCACTTGCCCGAGGGCCGCCGCCGTCAGCGTCGTGAACTCAGGCTTCCGCGCCGCCGCATGGCGAACGACAATCTCAAGAGCCATCGCAACATCGATCATGGGTGTTCCTCACCGAGATGTGTTACGACCGCAACCGCCCATCGGCACGGAGCGAGCGAACGTCACTCACTTCTCGTCTTCGACTTTGTCGTATCGGCAAACGCCGCCTGTTCGCGCTGAAAATGAAAGCGACTCAGAAGGTCCGCATCGGGCAGTTCGACGTACGGATCGTGCGCCACGAGCAATGCTCGCAGTAAGCCCGACACAGGTTGGCTGGCCATCGCGTCTCCTCGCAGAGTATCTGCCCGCAAGTCGGGTTGCGCGTCGCGCAATTTTCGGGGAGCACATCGCGCATACACTATCGGTATCATTATCGGTCTCCTCTCGCCTCACAGGATGTCTATATGTCGTCGCCATCCCCGAATCCGCCCGCACCGAAACGGCGCGGCCTACTCGTCATTTTGATCGCGTTGGGTCTGATTGCCGTGCCGCTCGCGATCTGGCTCGGCACGCGTAAGCCGAGCAACAACAATTTGATGGCCGCCACCGAAGCGAACAATCGCGGCGTCGGTTTGATGGGTCGCTCGGAAGAAAAACAAGCCAACGGCCGTACCGCATTCCAGAATGCCGCAACCGAATTCGAGGAAGCGGCACGGCTTGCACCCGACTGGATGCCCGCAAAAGTGAACCTCGCCATCGCGCTGTACAACTCGACGGTTGACCCCGCCGACCCCGTTCTTTCGCAAGCGATTTCGCTGTTTGAAGAGGTGCTGAAGCGAGACCCTGACAATCCTCACGCCCATTACAACCTCGGTATCATCTTTCTGTATCGCGATCGCGTGCTGGAAGCCGAGAAGCATTTTGAAGCTGTCACGAAGTTCGACCCGAACGACGCGCATGGGTGGTACCAGCTCGGAGTTGCACACCCGGATCGTTACGATTCGCCCGTTGCAAAAGGATACTTTCTAAAAGCACTGGAACTCGATCCGTATCTGAATGCGGCACGATATGCACTATATGGGCACAACCACGATCGCGATCCCATACGGATTGCGGCGCTGATGAAAGAGTTCAATAATCTCGACACGAACGATTTGACCCACGAAATTAAGACCCGCTACTCGGATATGGGCCGATACGCGGAAGTCATCGGTGCGTCGCCGGTGGCGGCCACGTACACCTGCCCGATGCCGATCTTCGCGCAAGAAAACTCGCTGCAAGTGACGCTCGCCGAGGGAACCCGCTGGGCGAAAACCGAAGACCTCAACGCGGCGCTCGTAGGTATCCGCGAAAAATTCGGCGGCGCGATCGTCCGCTTCGACTACGACAGCGATGGCCTGCCGGACCTGATGTTGCTCTCCGCCATAGTGCGCGATAACAAACTCGGCGATGTCGTGTTGCATAACGACGGCAACGGCAAGTTCACCGACACCACGGCAACAGTCGGATTGCTCGGTACGGCGAGTTACGGCGCGGCGATTGCCGACTTCGACAACAGCGGCACGCCGGACGTGCTGCTCACGGGGCCGAATGGCATACGGCTGTTCGCGAACATCGACGGCAAACGCTTCGAGGATAAAACCGTAGCGGCGGGGTTCGACAAAATCACCGGCGTCTGCCTCGGTGCCGTGTGGGCCGATCTCGATCAGGATGGCGACCTCGATTTGCTCGTCGCCGGTTACGGAAATGGTCGATTGCTCGCGTTCGCCAATATCGGCGAAGCCCCACCCTCGTTGCCGAACACGCCAGTGCTTCCGCTGTCGTGTCGCTTCCAGCCAATCGACGAACCGGCGCTCCGCGTCGATGGCCCCGTGACGAGCATTCTCGTCTCCGATCTCGATGGCGACAACGACATCGACATCATTGCGTTCGTCGAAGGCCGTGCGCCGATTATCATTTTGAACGACCGAATGTTGCGGTTCCATCGTGCCGACGAAACTCTGGCTCCCGCACTTTCCGGTCTCGTACTCGACTCGAACAACGACGAACAACCCGACCTGTTTTTGACTGTCCCGAAAGCGAAACCGCAACTGTTCGTGTCCACGACGGATGCATCGCGCTACGAACTGAAAGGGCGTTTCGTGCCGGGAGCGAACGATTCGCCCGCACTCGTTCAGGCGCAGACAATCGACCTCGATCTCGATGGCGCGGCCGATGTCATCGGGTTGTCAGTCGATGGCAAGCCGGTGTTTCTGCGCGGTGACGCCAAAGGCAAATTGACGAAGGTGCCCGATGCATTCGGCCCGAAACCGGAGGCGATCACGAACCTGCTTGCGGTGGCTTCGTTCGACGATGATGGCGACGGCAACCCCGATCTCTTACTGTGGCCGCGCGGCGAGGCTCCGCAACTGTACCGCAACATGGGCAACGGCAACCGCGGCTTGAAAATTACGCTGACGGGCCGACGCGATAAGGGCAGCAACTTGCGCTCGAACAGCGATGGCATCGGCGCACGCGCCATCGCGATGACGGGGCCGCTCCGCAGCATGATCGAAAACACCACGCTCTCGGCGGGCCTTACGCAGTCGCGGTTGCCACTCGGCCTCGGTATCGGCAAGTCGCCGCTCGCCGAAGTCGTTCGCCTTCGCTGGCCCGATCAGATTCCGCAAGCCGAACTGAACGTGCCGGCGACGCAAATTACGAAGATTATCGAGCTGAACCGCAAGGGTACGTCGTGCCCGATTTTGTTCACGTGGGACGGCGAGCGCTACCGCTACGTCACCGACTTCCTCGGTGCGGGGGCGATGGGCGAACTCGGTGCCGATGGCAGCGTCCGTCCGCCGCGCCCCCAAGAGAGCGTCAAGATCGAAGCCGATCAGCTCGTGCTGAAAAATGGCAAGTATTCGATCAAAATCGCCGAGCCGATGGACGAAGTGCTGTACATCGACCGCGTCGTTCTCGAAGTCGTCGATCACCCGAAAGACGTGCGCGTTTACCCGAACGAACGCTTCGTCACCGCGGGGCCGCAACCGTCGCAGGAGTTGCTCGCGTTCGCGCAAATGATCGCACCGACGCACGCGGTCGATCACCGCAATCGCGACGTGCTGGCCACCTTGAAAGAGCGCGATGGCCGTACCGTGGATCAGTTCGCCACGCGGTCGTGGCTCGGGTATGCCGAGGAGCATTTCGTCGAACTCGACTTCGCGAATTCGCTGTCGAAGCTCGACGCAAAAGCACCGCTGTACCTGGTGATGGCGGGCTGGACCGACTACCCGTATCCCGAATCGATCTACGCGGCGACGCAGGCCGGCGTGCCGATGCAGCCGCCCGTTTTGGAGAATCAGCGCGCCGATGGCACGTGGGAATCACTCGGCGAGATCGGCTTCCCCGCCGGCTTGCCGAGAGTGATGACGGTGCCCGTGGCAGGTATCGCCGGCACGGCCAATGTGAAACTCCGCATCCGCACGAACCTGCAAATCTATTGGGATCAAATCCAGTTCGGCACGGTCGAACCGCAAACGAAAGTTCGCACGCAAACCCTGCCGGCATCGGTGGCGAAGTTGCAACATCGCGGATTCGCACAGGAGTTCAGCCCGAACGGCAAGCCGCCGATCGCCTACGATTACGACCGCACCGAACCGGTGGCCACGACGCACTGGCAAGGCCGCCTGACGCGGTTAGGCGACGTGATGGAGTTGCTGCAAAACGAGGACGACCGCTTCGTACTATGCGGGCCGGGCGATGAAATTACCATCGAGTTCGATGCGAGTACGTTGCCGCCGGTGGCCGCTGACAGCGTTCGCTCGTTCGTGCTCCGCACCGCCGGGTACTGCAAAGACACCTCGCCATTCACGAAGACCGCAGGCCGCGTCGGGCCGCTGCCGTTCCGCGGAATGGCGAGCTACCCCGACGGCGCAACCGACCGCAAACTCGCCCCGCCCGCACAAGAAGAATACGACCGCACCTGGAACACCCGCCCCGCCGGCGGCCGGTAATTTTGGGCAACCGTCACACTCACATCGCCATGATGACGGTTTTGACTTCGGTGTACATTTGCAGTGCGTACGAGCCGAGTTCGCGGCCGATGCCGGACATCTTGAAGCCGCCGAACGGTGCGGCGGCGTCGAAGACGTCGTAGCAATTC